>JAZUFN010000198.1:0-7966 GCA_045640725.1 Lachnospiraceae bacterium | reverse complement strand
AAGATGACCACTCCTATGCCGGAGGCTGTGAAAAAGCTGGTTGTGCTCAATGTAAATGAAGTCGAGAAAGTCGCAGCACAGGTAGATTTTGTTCTTTCCGCAGTAGATATGACAAAAGAAGAGATTAAGGCTATCGAAGAGGCTTATGCTCGTACAGAGACTCCGGTAGTATCCAATAATTCAGCTCATCGTTGGACCAAGGACGTTCCTATGATTGTACCTGAGCTGAATCCTGAACATCTGGAACTTCTTGATGTGCAGAAGGCTCGCCTTGGCACAAAGAAGGGATTTATCGTAGTTAAGCCCAATTGTTCTATTCAGAGCTATGCACCTATGCTCTATGCTCTTCGTGAGTATGAGCCTACACAGGTAGTTGCTACTACATATCAGGCTATTTCCGGCGCCGGCAAGACTTTTGCTGAGTGGCCTGAGATGATTGATAATGTTATTCCATTCATTTCCGGTGAAGAGGAGAAGAGTGAGCAGGAACCATTAAGAATCCTTGGTCATATTGAAAATGGTGAGATTGTAAAAGCTACAGAGCCTGTTATTACTACACAGTGTATCAGAGTACCTGTTTCTGACGGTCATACAGCAGCTGTTTTTGTAAATTTCAGAAAGAAGCCTACAAAGGAGCAGATTTTAAAGGCTTGGAAGGAGTTCAAGGGACTCCCTCAGGAGCTTAAGCTCCCATCAGCACCTGATCAGTTTATCACCTATTTTGAAGAGGATAATAGACCACAGGTTAAGCTGGATCGTGATAAGGAAAAGGGTATGGGGGTATTTGCAGGTCGTCTTCGTGAGGACTTTGTATATGACTATAAATTTGTAGGTATGTCCCACAATACCAAGAGAGGCGCTGCAGGTGGTGCTGTGCTTACAGCTGAGCTTCTTTGCGCTAAAGGTCTTATTGAGTACAAAAATTAAAATCTGTAATTATAAAAAATGAGCTGTCGATTTAATCGACAGCTCTTATTTTTATTTTGCAAGGACTTTGATTTCTTCAGACTCGTCAGTGATGCGGCATCCGTAGAAGCCGGATTCTTCAAGCTTTCCAAAGAGCTTGCCTACTTTCTTGGGCTTTTCGAAAAGAGTAACATCGTACTCATCTCTATAGCTGTTGGCCAGCTTTATAGCTGTAACTACATCGGAAGCAGGATAAACGACAGCCAGCTTCTTTTTGGAATCAGGGATCTTAAAGCCTTTATCCTGCAGTATGCAGAAAATACGCTCAAAACCGATGGAGAAGCCTACAGCAGGTACCTGCTCGCCCAGGAATTTGCCTACCATGTTGTCATAACGACCGCCACCGCCTACAGAACCGCCGAAATCAAGGGATTCGATTTCGAAAATAGTGCCGGTGTAGTAGCCCTGACCACGTACCAGGGAGCAGTCATAGTATATCTCGTATTTACCATCATTAAGCTGATTGATGCAGTTGATAATGCCGGCTACGGACTCAACAGGAGCCTGATCCTCACAGTAGGAGGCAGCATCCTCCAGAGTGAAAGGCTTTTTACTCATCATCTGGCAGAACTTTGTAACTGCAGCTTCTGAATAGCCTTTTTCAAGCAATTCCTTAGATACACCTTCAGTACCTATTTTATCCAGCTTGTCGAAGGAGATACATACGGACTCGTACTGGCTCTCTTCAAAGCCTGCAGCAAGGATAAGATTTTTAAGGATGCGTCTGTCGTTTATTTTAATACGGAAATTCTGAATACCGATATTCAGAAGAGCTTTGGCAGTAGTATCAATCAGCTCGACTTCGCAATTGGTGCTGGTAGAACCTAAGATGTCAATATCACACTGAATGAATTCACGCAGTCTGCCACGCTGAGGACGCTCAGCACGGAAAGAACGGTCTATCTGGATTACCTTGAAAGGATTGGCCAGGGAATTGCGATTGTTAGCGTAAAAACGTGAAAGCGGAAGAGTGAGGTCGTATCTGAGACCCAGGTCTGAAAGCTCCTTTTCATTGCCGGAAGCTAAAGCCTCCTGGAGCTTGTCACCACGCTTCATAATCTTAAACATAAGGCCGAGATTTTCGCCACCTTCTGACTTCTGGAGATTCTCCATGTCTTCGATGACGGGGGTAGTGATGCGCTCAAAGCCGCATGCACGATAAGTCTCGAGGATTTTGCCCTGTACGTAGTCACGAAGCAGGGCCTGGGATGGCAAGTAATCGTTGGTGCCTTTAACAGGTGTGGATTTCATAGTATATCTCCTTATATAAAAATAGGGCTGCGACATACGCAGCCCGTGAATGGTCATAATAAATTAAGCCATCTTGTTAACAGCTACTGTAAGTCTGGAAACCTTTCTTGCAGCAGTGTTCTTATGGAAAATGCCCTTAGCAGCAGCCTTATCGATAGCTACAACAGCCTCCTTGAGAGCTACAGCAGCAGCTTCCTTATCACCTGCAGCTACAGCAGCGTCAACCTTCTTAGAAAGGGTCTTAACCTTAGACTTAATCATCTTATTTCTTAATGTCTTGGTCTTGATAACATCGATTCTCTTCTTAGCACTCTTAATGTTTGCCATTTTTTGAATTCCTCCGAATAATGTGGTTTCGTCACTTCGCCTTTTGCGAAGCAGATTATATGCAAGCCGTTTGCAATTCCCTACAAACTATAATGGGCTTGCTCTATTTTTTTGTCTGCATGACGGTTTCGACGAATCCGGACACGGACGTATCGCCAAAACATACTCAGTTATTATATCCTCTTTGTTTTATTATGTCAATAGCGAAATGTTTAAAACGGTTAAAAACAGGGAACGGAAACTTGAAAAAAAGTTTCCTGCAAAAGAGCTGTAGAATGGCGCTGTTGAAGGAAAATCTCCATTTTTTAATTTTTTTGTTATTGTTTCAATAAAAGAAGTATGTTAAAATTTGTTATGCAAATTGAATCTGGGTTCAAGATGCAATAATCACAATGTTTTACTGGGGCAGATGGCGAAATGTTGTGAAAATCAATAGATTCCTGAAGGAGGAGTTATGAATCATTTAGCGCTTGGAGCAGGTATACTGTTCCAGATTTACGGAGATACTGCCATATGGCAGTTGATCGGCTGGGTACTTGTTTTTGCGGGTCTTATTATTATGAACGAGATCGGCAGACGTACCAAAATTGGCGGTATTGCTATTTTTGTGGTAATCCCCTGTGCACTTACTGTTTACTTTATCCTGGCTCACTTAGGCCTTTTCGGTGGAAAAGAGAATCCTACAGTGGCTTACATGGATGGCTGGTTCCACTACTTTAAGCTTTACGCTGCTGATATCGGCTGTGTTGGCTTTATGATGATTAAGTATAAGTGGGGTATCGGTAAGCAGAAGTGGTTTGCTTGGTTCCCATGGTTTATTGTTGCAGCTAATATCTTAATCGCTGTAGTATCTGATTTTGAGTCCGCACTTGCGGCTTTCCAGATCACAGGTGATTTCAGCGGCGCATGGTGGGCTTCCAACGAAGGCGTATTTATTTACGGCGGTTGGTGGAATATCCTTAATGGTATTGCAGGTCTTATCAATATCTTCTGTATGACAGGTGTTGTAAACCTCTACACATCCAAGGATAAGAATAAGTCAGATATGCTTTGGCCTGATATGACCATTGCTTTCATCATTGCATATGACCTGTGGAATTTCGAGTATACATACCTGAATCTTCCTACACATACCTGGTACTGCGGTTTCGCACTGCTTTTGGCACCTACATTTGCCAATGCTCTTTGGAATAAGGGCGCTTGGATTCAGAATCGTGCCAATACTCTGGCTATCTGGTGTATGTTTGCACAGGTTGTGCCTACTTTCCAGATCAGCAAGAAGTTTTCCGTACTTCCTACCGTTTACGGTGGTGGACAGAAGTACGCAGCTATTGATCTTTATGATAAAGCTATCGAGCTTTACAATGCAGGTCAGGGTAAGACTATTGCAGCCAATCAGGCTATGGAGGCCTTCAACATTACAGCCAATCCTACAGCCCAGGGTGTTGTAGCTATGCTGGCATTAGGCGCTAATGTTATCTGTATTGCAGTTATTATTAAGAGAGCCCTTGCTATGGGCAAGAATCCTTACTCCAACGATGTTTGGGTAGGTACAAAGGACTATGCAGAAGCAATTGAAAGAGCTGATGTGTAATACTTGAAAATTATATCACCCGGGTTAGCTGCCCGGGTGATGCTTTGAAAAAGATGGGACACACATATGAGAGATTACAAAATTATTGAAGTAAAAAGAAGTATTTTCGAGGATAATGATGCTGATGCAAATCGTCTGAGAGCAGAGCTTAAAGAGCAGAAGACTTTTCTTCTGAATCTTATGTCCAGCCCGGGTTCGGGTAAGACTACTACACTTAAGCAGGTTATTTCCCGCTTAAAGGATGAGATGAAGATTGGTGTTATGGAGGCTGACATTGATTCAGATGTAGATGCTGCGACCATAACTGAGGCTGGTGCAAGAGCCATTCAGATTCATACAGGTGGCATGTGCCATTTGGATGCTGATATGACCAGACAGGGTATTCATGAATTTGATACCAAGGATCTGGATTTTGTGATTTTGGAAAATGTAGGCAATCTCGTTTGCCCTGCAGAGTTTGATACAGGAGCTGTGAAAAACATGATGATCCTGTCCGTGCCTGAGGGAGATGATAAGCCTTTGAAATATCCGCTGATGTTTTCTATCTGCGATGTGGTATTTATAAATAAATGCGATACACTGTCTGTATTTACTGACTTTTCCAAGGAAAGAGTGGAGGAGCGCATCCATATGCGTAATCCCAAGGCAAAGGTTATTTTCGGCTCTGCCCGTACAGGCGAGGGCGTAGATGAGCTGTGCGACTGGATGAGAAATGAAGTAAAAGAGTGGAACAGCTGATAGTAATTAAAAGAAGATTAAAGGATATAGAAAATGCATGAACTTGGAGTGGTTTTCCGTGTTATAGACATGGTAACCGATGTGGCAAAGGAAAATAATGTTTTAGCAGTAAAATCAGTGACCCTGGAGATAGGTGAGGTATCAGGTGTTATTCACTCCTACCTGTATGACTGTTGGAAATGGGCAGTAAAGCGTACAGAAGTCATGAAGGAATGTGAGCTTCTGATAGAGGAGATACCTGCTATTACCTGGTGTGATGACTGCAAGTCTACATACGAGACCGTAAAATATGCCAAAGTGTGCCCGCACTGTGGCAGTGAGCACACCTGGCTGCAGCAGGGTAATGAGTTTTCCATTAAGGAAATAGGCGTCTTCGACGAAGAAGCGGCTCCGGAGGCGGATAGTGAGAGCCCGGATATCGTCGATGAATCCGCAGAATAAAACTTTTCTTGTACTTACGTATTTTTTGTGCTAGAATACAAGTGCGAACAGATGCACGGATCCGGAAAGAGGATCTGGGTGAAAAAAAGAAAGAATTATAAAAGTATTATGCTTATAGCCGGTGTGGCCATAGTTTTGGCTGCCGGCTTTTTGTATGCTTATTTTAGTAAAAGTAAGAAGGATATAGTGGTGACCAAGCCTACGGATACTCCCACTCCCACTGAGAGCGCAGCAGTTTTTCCCAGCCCGTATGTGGAGGAAAAGATATTTGTGTATGTGTGTGGCGCAGTAAAAGAGTCGGGGCTTTACGAGATGCCAAAGGGCAGCAGAGGGCTTAATGCAGTGGAAAGGGCAGGAGGCTTTGCGGAGGGAGC
Organism: Lachnospiraceae bacterium; assembly: GCA_045640725.1. Lineage (GTDB taxonomy): Bacteria > Bacillota > Clostridia > Lachnospirales > Lachnospiraceae > RGIG3528. Next base: position 2,275 of record JAZUFN010000198.1, on the reverse strand, counting down.
GGACAGGGATTATCTGAATCTGGCGGCTGTCCTTACAGATGGACAGAGGCTATATATTCCATTTCTTAAGGATACCGAAAGTATATCACCGGGCGACAGAATAGAAGGGGGAGACGGGGAGCATGGAGCGGTAGGCACTGTAAGTAAGGTTAATATTAATACCGCAGGAGTGGAAGAGCTCATGACACTTTCCGGCATAGGGGAGGCCAGAGCTAAAGACATCATAGCTTACAGGACTAAAGTGGGGGCTTTTCTTACTATCGAAGAGATTATGAATGTATCAGGTATAGGAGAAAGCAGATTTGAAAAAATAAAGGACAGTATCAGGGTGAATTAAAATGAAGTTTCCGGTAAGAAGACCTATGCTCCTTATCTTTGTGTCTGTTTTCCTGGGCACACTGCTTTTTAAGCCACTTTTGGTAAAGCCTTATGATAAGGAAAGGTTGCCCTTTTTAACGCTATATGAGAATAAAGAAAAGTCCTGCATAGTAATAGGAACGATAAAAAATATATACCGGAGTGAGGGCCAAAGTATACTGGTGCTTAAGGACTGTACTATAGCAGGCTATGAGGAAAATGTGGCCAGGCTCTGCGGTGGAGTCAGACTGTATACTGATGCGGATCCTGGCTTTCATTGCGGGCAGAAAATACGGGCTTATGGCGGTATTAAGATTTTTTTATCGGCTCAAAATCCCGGGCAGTTTGACGCCTATGAGTATTACAGGCGTGAGCATGTATATGCCAATGTATATGCAGAAAAGCTTTATATAGTGGATGACAGGAGGGATAGGATAGCAGATGCCCTTACCTCTATAAGGAGCAAGTTTCAAAAAAATTTTGAGAGGCTTTATCCCAAAGATGAGGCCGGTGTTATTTTCGCCCTTGTGACAGGCGATAAAAGCCTATTAAACAGTGACAGCAGAGAAGATTTTAAGAAGGCAGGGATAAGTCATATATTGGCTGTATCGGGGCTGCATATTACTTTTATCTGTATGGGATTCAATAAAATACTGAAAAAGCTGACGGTAAAGAAGAGACTGAGAGATATACTGACAGTGCTCTTTACCTTTGTTTTTGTACTCTTTAGCGGGGCCGGGATATCTGTTGTGAGGGCCGGGATTATGTGCTGTTGTCTTCTTTTGGCTGAAAATGTAAAGATGAGATATGATCTTTTATCCGCTCTTTTTTTCGCAGGAGCAGTAGAGCTTGTCATTTATCCACTGGAAGGGCTCACTCCGTCTTTTCTTTTATCTTACTTGGCTATAATTGGCGTATACGCAGCCGGAAGGGCAGGAGCAGGAGCCTTTTCGGGGCTTGTGATCACTCTTTTTACCTTGCCGGTGACCCTTTATTTTTACTACGAATTCAGTCTTTACGGAGTTCTGGCCAGTATGCTGGTAATTCCTGTGACCGGCCTGGTCCTTGGATTTGCGTTGATTTCCGGTCTTGTGGGTATGATTAGCCTTAGTATCGCTATGATTCCTGCAGGGATAGCCTTTGCAGGGGTTAGCTTTATGGAAATGGTAAGCAAGGCCGCACAAAAACTGCCTTTTTCCATCATCACAGTGGGAAAGCCCGGTGTGGTGGGAATAATCGCCTACTATATATTGCTGTTTTTGGCTCCGGCAGCTATAGAGCTTTATAGGGCGGAAGTAAAGCGGATGAAAGAAAAGGGCAGAAAAAGAAGAATGATAAAAAGGCTGGGTATATTAAAGCTCTGCGGTATTGAGGCCGGCATAGCTTTTCTTTGCATATTGGCGCTTATAATCCATAGGCCGGAAAAAGGAATTACTTTTTTATCTGTGGGGCAGGGAGACGGTATAGTCTATCATGATAAATGCATTGTGCTTTTTGATGGAGGCAGCAGCAGTGAGCAGCAGGTGGGAAGGTATATTCTTAGCCCTTTCGTAAAAAGGATGGGGAAAAATATCATAGATCTGGTCATAATATCCCATATGGATAGTGACCATACTTCTGCAGTGTTTGAGATATTGGAAGGTATGCCGGTATACAAAGGAAAGGGCAGATTTCTGGCAGAATATAATGGGGATATTGCCATAAAAAAACTGGCATTGCCCAAAGCAGATAGGTGGTCTGATGATTACATAAGAATGGTAACACTGGCAGAAAGCAAGGGTGTGGAGGTCTTTTTTCTGGAGCAGGGGGATAGGATAAATGCGGGCAAAGCCAGCATGCTCTGTCTATGGCCGAGAGACGCAAAGGAGTCAGACAATGAGACATCTCTGGTCATGGCGCTGGCTATTGATAAGATGGC
>JAZUFN010000197.1:0-5972 GCA_045640725.1 Lachnospiraceae bacterium | reverse complement strand
GCTTCTGGCGGTAACGATATCAAGGCCTGATGTAGGCTCGTCGAAAATAACTACCTTGGGGTCGTGAACCAGAGATACGGCGATAGCAGACTTCTGCTTCATACCAGTAGAAAGCTCTTCGATTTTTTTGTCCTGGAATTCATTGATGCCAAAATAGCTGAACAGCTTTTCGCGACGCTCATTGATTTCTGCATCGCTCATGCCATGGAGGTGGCCGAAGAAATCAAAGAGGTAACGTGGTGAAAAGAATGGGTCCAGCTTGATTTCATTGGTCAGGAAGCAGAGTTCTGAACGAACCGCATCAGCTTCCTTAATAGTATCGTGACCATTGACCTTAACGTAACCCTCTGAAGGCTTAAGAAGGGTGGCGATACATCTTAATGTGGTGGTTTTTCCGGCACCGTTGGGACCTAAAAGCCCAAAGATTTCACCGTCATTGGCGGTGAAAGAAATGCCGTTTGCCGCTTTTTTAATGTCGGCGTTGGTGCCAAGCTGCTTCTTCTTTGACGCAGAGAGCTTGTACACCTTGGTGAGATTGCTCACTTCAATCATTTTCTATTCTCCCTTTCAAGTAAAAATTGGCTAAAATATTAATTTTGCCTCAAACAGTGTATAATTTACCTTATTTTAAAGCCGATGTCAAATAGAAGTATTAGGAAAATAAAGAGTTTATTTCTTGCAATTTGGCAAAATAGGAGTAAAATTGATACGATTAGTTTATAAAATAGTAAGATGGGGAATTTATGAAAAAAAGGGATTATTTACTTGTATTGCTGTTTTTTGTGCTGGCGGTATTTACGCCTGTGGCCTGCGGAAAAGTGGGCGAAGGCGGTAATACAGTCACAAATCCGACCAATACACCAATGCCTACGGAAGCGGCACCCACACCGTCTGCGGCTATATACCTGGATCAGCTCGATATAAAAGGGATTCAATGCTACAGTAGTGAAACAGGCAGTCTTTCTCATATGCTTTCTGTGGGATACGAGATTCAGTATGAGGGCAAAAGCATTTATGAAGTCCGCACCCATACCGACCGACAGGGGAACATCGCTTTTGTTTATTCTGAACAAGGTTCGACAGATAGGGATGGAAATGAGGATACCACTGAACACACTATTCTTTTTACCAGCCTCGATGGTAGCAGGCTTAGAGTGGAAAAAAAGATCAGTCTTGGCGAATTACTTTATTGCTATGCGGATGATAAGGGCGACAGGTTATATGTGAATACCTTCCTGCCGGGTGAAGACGGGGTTAATCACCACTATTTACATATTTTTGACTATTCCGGTCAGGAGTGTTACGGTGGCCATTTGGCTGAGATTAATGCATCAGCGTCCATTTACTACTCCGGAGATCCTGATTATTACTACGAAGCAGATACAGAAGCTCATACCATCAGTAAAGTAAACTTTGTTACGGGGGAGAAGAAAGAAATACCCTACTCTCAAAAGCTTTATCTGGAGAATATAAGCGGAGTGACTACCATAAAAGATACTGACTATATTTGCGGCAGTTTTTTGGGAGGCGACCTAAAAGAGTATTATTGCATTATAAATGCGGATACATCTGAATGTCTGTATATACGTGAGCAAAATGAATCCGGTTACATTTCCTGCGAGTCAGACCATTTGATTATTAACAGCCCATACGATGCAGACTATGCGGGGGACAGACAGATATTCACAGGTGATTATTTGCTGGAATTATCTAGTGGGGGAGATTATTATTCTTCAAATAAGCTGTTGGGAGGCAGGTTTTTCGTGTGTCACAACACATACGAGACCCATGAAGAGCACTTTACCTTTGAAGATGGTGATTCCTATGATTATGATGTTACCGACAGGACCGTCTTTGATATAGAGCTTTTGGATTATTCGGATGGCAGAGTGATTGCCAGCAACAGACTGGCGCTGGATGACGAAAAGGATCTGGCTGATGTGACTTCCGTTTCGGATGGTCTGCTGATGCTTACTTTTACCAATCAGGCAGAAGCTCAGGAAATATACCTGTGGACACCGGAAGAGGTTCAGACTCCCCATCCTGATTTTTCAGAATATGTAAAGCTTAGCTATCAGCCTTTTACAGGCTTTGATAATCCTACAGTAGAGGGGATTTATACCAGAGAGGATTTTATTCCGGGCACATGCTCTGACCGCTTCAAAGAGCTTAGAGAGTACGCTGACCTCCTGGAAAAAAAGTATGACATCACCATCCATATAGCAGAGGAAGCCAGATGTATTATGAGTGGCTATGTTTTCGAAATGCTGGAGGATTTAGATACCACACGGCAGGCACTTGAGGTTATGGATATTGAATTTGCCAAATATCCTGCCGGCTTTTTCTCCTTGTATAAAAAGCTCAGCAACTATCCCGACGGATTAGAGCTCTATTTTACCGGTGGGCTTTTGGGCTATGAGGATGGTAATCTGGACAGAGCAGGCGGCCTTCGTACTGAAGACGGTGACTCCATAAACATTGCCTTTGATGCATTTGACGGCAGATATGAGGCAGCGGTACATCATGAGCTGAGTCATTCCATAGAAGTGCTTATAGAGCATCTGTGTTCCGAAAATCTGGATGCGGATACCTGGGATGCCATTAATAACAAATACGGTGGTAACAGAGTCTACTATGCATATTCTTATATGTATCAGGACTCTTCATGGCAGTACGGTTTCAGTAAAAATTATAAATATACCTACTTGTCATTTAAATGGAAAAATAAAAAGCAGGTGCTTTTCTACGATGATTACGCCATGACATACCCGACTGAGGATCGTTCCAGACTCTTTGAACAGGTGATGTGGGATCATTTTGATATATCCGTATACCCTGCTCTTTATGATAAATTTGCTTATTATACAGGACTAATTAGAAAAATGCTGGTGGAAAATGGTTTTGAAGAAGATGCTCCCTGCTATTGGGAGTGGGTACTGAAAAAATAAATGCCGGCAAAAGAGGATTGAAACATGGGTGAAAAATTTGATTTACTGACTTTAGGAGAGCTGTTGCTCAGACTGTCTCCTCCCAACAATGAGCGTATTGTAAGAGGCGAAACTTTTGACAAGCAGATAGGCGGTGCTGAGCTTAATGTAGCATCCGGTGTATCTTTGCTTGGACTTCGTACAGGTGTTATTTCCAAGCTTCCGGCTAATGCGCTGGGTACTTTTGCCAAAAACAGAATTCGTTTTTCTGGGGTATCTGATGACTATCTGGTATATGATGAGGAAAAGGATGCCAGACTCGGGGTATATTACTATGAAAATGGCGCTTACCCCAGAAAGCCCAGTGTCGTATACGACAGAATGAATTCTTCCATTAATAAGATCTCACTATCTGATTTTGATGATAGCATGTACAAAAATACCAGATGTTTCCACACCACAGGTATCACGCTGGCATTAAGTAAGCCTACCCGTGAGACAGCGATTGAAATGATTAAGAATTTCAAACAGGCGGGAGCTATTATATCTTTTGATGTTAATTTCAGAGGTAATCTCTGGAGCGGTGAAGAGGCAAAGGCGACTATAGAAAAGATTTTGCCTTATGTAGATATTTTCTTCTGCTCCAAGGATACCGCAAGACTTACCTTTGGCAGGGACGGAGATCTGCATGATGTCATGAAATCCTTTGCCAAGGATTACCCTCTCTCCATTGTGGCATCTACGGAGCGAGTGGTGCACAGCCCCAAGAGTCATACCTTTGGCTCTGTTATATATGATGCCAAAAATGATGTTTTTTACGAGGAAGAGCCATACAGAAATATTGATGTGGTAGACAGAATCGGATCCGGTGATGCTTATATAGCCGGAGTGCTTTACGGCTACCTTAAGTATGGGGACTGCAGGAAGGCTATGGAGTATGGTAATGCCACAGCTGCAGTAAAAAACACTATTCCGGGAGATATGCCATCTTCAGATCTGAATGAGATTGATCGTGTAATTAAAGAACACAAATGCTCAGACGGCCTGGAGATGAGTAGATAATCTATATACAAATGACAACGGAGGATTTCGACATGAAGAAGTTATTATCAATGGTGCTTGTAGGCGTTTTAGCTATTGCTTGCCTTACAGGCTGTGGCAAGGCAAAAGGCGATCAGCTGGAGGCTATCAAGGAGGCAGGTAAGATTGTTATTGCCATGGAGGGGCAGTGGGCACCTTGGACATATCATGATGATACAGAAGCACTGGTAGGCTATGATACAGAAGTAGGCAAGGCTATTGCTGCCAAGCTGGGGGTTACCGCTGAATTCGTTGAAGGCGAGTGGGATGGCCTTTTCACAGGTCTTGACTCAGGCAAGTACGATATTATCATAAACGGCGTAGATATTACCGATGAGCGTAAGCAAAAGTATGATTTTTCCAAGCCATATGCTTTTGATCATACCGTGCTTATCGTAAAGAGTGACAATACTACCATTAAATCATTTGAAGACCTGCGTGGCAAGAATACTGCCAATTCCTTGGGTTCTACATATGCAGACCTGGCTGCTGACTACGGCGCAAAGGTACAGAACGTGGATACTCTGGCTCAGACTATTGATATGTTGCTGGCAGGACGTATCGATGCTACTCTTAATGCAGAGACATCTTTCTATGACTATAAGGCAGAAAAGCCTGATGCAGCTATTAAAATCGTTGATACCACAAAGAATGCCAACGAAATTGCTATCCCTATGAGAAAGGGTAGTGAAACAGCAAATCTGCGCGAGGCTATCAACAAGGCTATTGAGGAGCTTCGTGCTGATGGTACACTTAAGAAGCTTTCTGAGAAGTACTTTGGTGGAGACATTTCAGGTACAAAATAAGAGCTTTTAAGGAGACAGAATGTCACAACGTGTTATCCGGCTTCTGCTGGACTCTTTTCCCAAACTTTTAATGGCAGGTGTTAAGGTAACAGTGCCTATTACTTTGGGGGCTTTTGCCATCAGCGTTTTACTTGGTATATTGCTTGCAGTGGTCCAGGTAGCCAATGTAAAGGTTTTAAAACAGATTGCAAAAATATATATATGGATTTTCAGAGGCACACCGGTTTTGGTGCAGCTTTTCATAATTTTTTTCGGACTCCCCTATGTAGGAATAGTAATAGAAGCAGTTCCCGCTGCCATTATCGGCTTTGGTCTGAATCTGGCAGCATATAATGCGGAGTCTATAAGAGCGGCTATTGAGTCTGTCCCTAAAGGACAGACTGAAGCGGCGCTGATGGTAGGTCTTTCCACACCTCAGCTGATGATGAGGATAATCCTGCCTCAAGCCTTCAGAGTAGCTTTTCCTTCTCTTTGGAACAATTTGATTTCTCTGGTTAAGGATACATCTCTCGCCAGCAGTATTACAGTAGTGGAGATGTTCACCAAGGCCCAGCAGATAGCAGCCCGTACTTATGAGCCCTTGCTGCTGTACTCGGAGGCAGCTTTGATATATCTGGTGTTCTGTACGGTGCTTACCTGGATACAGAGCTTTGTGGAGAAAAAAATGGTATGGTCCTCAGATAAGAGTGAAAGGAGGGCTATATTATGCTGGAAGTAAAAGGCGCCGGAAAGAGCTTTAAGAAAAATGAAGTCCTTAAGGATATTAATATTTCCGTAGAAAAAGGAGAAGTAGTGGCAATTATCGGGCCTTCGGGATCCGGCAAGACTACCTTTCTTCGCTGTATAAGCTTTTTGGAAAAAGCAGACCGCGGCAGCATTTCATTTGCCGGGGTTACTACTGATCTAGCACACGCTAAGGCCAAGGACATAAAAACAATCCGCATGAATATGGGATTTGTTTTCCAGTCATTTAATCTTTTCCGGAACAAAACAGCCCTTCAGAATGTTATGGAAGGGCTGGTAGTAGCCAGAAAAATATCTGGGGCAGAGGCTAAAGAGATAGCTCTTAAGCAGCTGGAAAGGGTAGGATTAGCGGACAGAGTGAATTTTTATCCTGATGAGCTGTCGGGAGGACAGCAGCAGAGAGTGGCTATAGCCA
>JAZUFN010000196.1:0-7002 GCA_045640725.1 Lachnospiraceae bacterium | reverse complement strand
TTTCAGAATTTTTAAAGCTGGGGTTCGCAGATGAAGTGAAGTTTTTTGTAGAGGATTTTTTTGCAGGGCTGGGCAGCAGTACCGTAAAATCGCTACTTATGAGACAGTATGTGGTGGTGGATGCTTTTCTTAAGGTATCCGATTTTGTGCAATCCATAGGCGGGGATGCTTCGAGGCTGGAACAGGTGAATGAGAAAAAAGAGACTTTGGCCACAGAAAATGGTGCCAAGGAGTTTCTTTGCCGCCTGGTAACGACTGCCATACTTGAGAGAGACAGCATAAGCCGTGACAAAAACGGCAAAAAGGTTTCAGACATAGTAAAATACATTGAAGACAACTATACCAATGAAGATATGAGCTTAAATATGGTGGCAGAGTATATGAATTTTTCTCCTAACCATTTAAGCGCTATTTTCAGCCAGGAAACCGGCCAGACCTTAATTAAATATCTGACAGATTTGCGTATAAAAAAGGCAAAAGAATTATTAAAATGTACTTCCATGAGGGCTTCGGAAATATGCGAGGCAGTAGGTTATAAGGATGCCCATTATTTTTCCTATCTCTTTAAGAAAAATGTAGGAATGTCACCAATGGAGTACAGGGAGCACTAGTTTGGAAAATAAGATATTAAAAAAGAATATCAAGGGATTTTTTTCCATACATACTCTGGCTGGGAAAATAAGAAATTTCAGTATTCTGCTTACTATTCCTTTTTTACTGTTAAATGCCTTCAGCCTCTGGGCTTTGGGAGATATTAACGCCAGATACGAAAGCATGATAGACTCTACGCTGGTAGCTACCAGGTTTGGTCTGGATTTTAAGGAGAACTTTGACTATAAGACATATCTTCTGATTGCGGGAGATACCCCTTTATCAGAGTCCCCTTTGGGTGATATGCTAAAAGAAGCTGAGGATGTTATTACCGGCATCGGGAATGTGACAGACTCCTATGATAATTACCAGAGACTGACATATATCTTAAAATATTTGACCAATCTTAAGACCTATACAAAAAGAATCGAAGATAATCTTTTAAAAGGAGACATGTACGAGGAATGTATTGAGATATGGGAAAATGATGTGCAGATAGTGACTACGCTGATTTCAGATACCATGTCGGAATTCATATACTATGAAGTGCAGGCTATGCAGACTGCAAAGGCGGGCTATCAGGAATCCTTCACCAGAATGCTTTTTGCATCGATTACCGGTATTTTAATTACCATTCTGCTTATTGTGGTACTTTCATATAATATTCCTAAAAGTATAATAAGGCCTGTTACAGAGATAGCTGAGGTTACTGATGAAGTCGCCAACGGTAATCTGGAAGCCCGGGCGAAAAAGTATGAGGGTACCGAGGCCAAGATGCTGGCAGAGTCCATAAATGTCATGATTGACAAGATTAACCAGCTGTTGGTACAGATTAAGGAAGAGCAGCTTTCCTTAAGAAAGGCAGAATTCGAGCTTTTGCAGGCTCAGATTAATCCCCATTTTCTATATAATACCCTGGATGCCATTGTGTGGCTGGCAGAGTCGGGAGAGCAGGAAAAAGTAGTACAGATGGTAGAGAACCTTTCGGGATTTTTCAGGACTTCCCTTAATCAGGGTAAGGAAACCGTATCCGTAGAGGACGAAATAAAGCATATCACTAATTACTTAAGTATCCAGAAGGTCAGATATCAGGATATATTAAATTACAGTATAGATATTGATCCGGAGATTTTATCCTGTCAGTTGCCCAAGCTGTCCCTGCAACCCTTTGTGGAAAATGCCCTTTATCATGGCATCAAGGAAAAAAGAGGGGGAGGTGTCATCAGGGTAACAGGCAGAAAAGAAGGTAAGAAGTGTATTTTAGAAATCAGAGACGATGGTAAAGGCATGACAGCAGAGCGCCTTAATGTGGTAAGGACTGAACTGGAGGATTTTGAGAAAAAAGAAAGATCCATCTACGGCATGTACAATGTTAATCAGCGTATCAGACTGAACTATGGCCCGGATTATGGCATTACTATTGACTCTAAAGAGGGTGAAGGCACTGTAGCCTGTCTCATTTTGCCTGCCGAGTAAAAAATCTAACTTCAATCGTAAAAAAATTAACCATCTATGAACAAAATGTTAAAATTATTAACTAAATAAAAAAATTATTGAATTTAAATAAACCCTTTTCCGGAGTACACTATGGTCATAGGTCAGAAAGACCTGACACACAAATCCAGAGGAGGGTTTTTATGAAAAAGAGAGTTATAGCATTACTTCTCATTGCAGTAATGGCAATGGCTTGCCTTACAGCATGTGGCAACAAGGGCGACGGCAAGATTCATGTAGGTATCATCAACAATGATCCATCTGAGTCAGGTTATCGTACAGCTAACGTTGAAGACATTAAAGCAATGTTCGGCGAAGGCAATAAAAACAACTACGTAGCTCAGTTCTACTACAGCTTAAAGAACGATGAGCAGATCGAAGCAGCTAAGAGAATGATTACAGATGGCGTTGACTATCTCCTTCTTTCAGCAGCTGATACAGCTGGTTGGGACGGCGTTCTTAAGGATGCTAAGAAGGCTGGTGTAAAGGTTATCCTTTTCGACCGTACTATCGATGCTTCCAACGACCTTTATGAGGCTTCTATCGTTTCCGATATGGCTAAGGAAGGTCAGATGGCAGTAGATTGGCTTGCTTCCCAGAAGCTTACAGAGTACAATATCATCCACATTCAGGGTGCTATGGGTTCTGCAGCTCAGAAGGGTCGTACAGGCGCTCTTGATGAGAAAGTTAAGGCTGAGGCTAACTGGAACATGATAGTTCAGCAGACAGCTACATGGGATGAGAACGAGGCTACGAAGATCGTTAAGGCAGCTATCGATGGCGGCAAAAAGTTCAACGTAATCTACGCTGAGAACGACGTTATGGCTAAGGGTGCTGTTAAGGCTCTTGAAGATGCAGGTATCTCTCACGGCGTTGGCAAGGACGTAATTATCATCGGTTTCGACTGCAACAAATGGGCTCTCGAAGAGCTTCAGAAGGGTGCATGGAACTATGATGGACAGTGCAATCCTTTCCAGGCTAAGTATCTTGACGAAATCATCCAGAAGCTTGAGAAGGGTGAGAAGGTAGAGAAGCAGATCATCATGGAAGAGAAGGGCTTCGATGCTAAGACTATCACAGCTGATGATGTAGCTAAGTACGGAATCTAATAATTATTATAATAACAACAGTGTCGGGCGTGGCGCCAGTGGCCCACGCCCGAATCCTTTTTAGAGATGGTATGAACATGGAAAAAGAAGTTTTAAAAGCTAGAAATATATATAAAAGCTTTCCTGGTGTAAAAGCTCTTCAGGGAGTGGATTTTACTCTTAGAGAAGGCGAAATTCATGCTCTGATGGGGGAGAACGGAGCCGGTAAGTCTACGCTTATTAAGGTATTAACCGGCGTATATTCAAAGGACGAGGGTAGTATCAGTCTGGATGGAAAAGAAGTGTCCATACATTCTCCGGAAGCAGCTCAGAAGGCAGGCATCAGTACTGTTTATCAGGAAATCAGCCTTTGCCCCAATCTTTCAGTAGCAGAGAATCTCTATATAGGCAGAGATGGTAAGGTGTGGAAAAACTGGGGCAGCATGAATAAGGCTGCCAATCAGCTGCTGGAGTCTTTGGATATTCCTGCCGAAGCCACAGAGCAGCTGGCTAATTGCTCCATCGCCATACAGCAGATGATAGCTATTGCCAGAGCAGTAGATATGAAGTGTAAGGTCCTTATTTTGGATGAGCCTACTTCTTCATTGGATGAAAATGAAGTTCAAAAGCTTTTTGGACTTATGAGGGATTTGAAAAATAGAGGAGTTGGCATTATTTTCGTTACCCATTTCCTGGATCAGGTATATGCAGTATGTGACAGAATCACAGTACTTCGTGACGGTAAGCTGGTAGGCGAGTATTTAATCGCAGACCTGCCCAGAGTACAGCTGGTATCCAAGATGCTGGGTAAGGATATGGATGACCTTTCTGATATTAAAAGCTCAGCTAAGAAATATCAGGGGGCCGATGCCGAGAGTGAAATATTTGCAGCTCATGGTCTTCAGAGTAATGCTGATATTAAGCCTTTTGATATGGAAATCAGAAAGGGTGAAATAAACGGTTTTACAGGCTTGTTGGGGTCAGGTCGTTCTGAATGCGTAAGAGCGGTATTTGGTGCAGATAAGGTAGTTGGGGGCTATCTTGATAAAAATGGTCAAAAAGTGAAGATAACAAAGCCTATCGATGCAATGAAGGCAGGCATTGCTTATCTTCCGGAAGATAGAAAGAATGATGGTATAGTAGGCGATCTTTCTGTAAGAGACAATATTGTCCTGGCTCTTCAGGTGCTGAGAGGTCCGTTCAGGCCCTTCAGTAAGGCTGAAGCCCAGAAATTTGCTGAAGAATATATAAAGCTCCTTGATATTAAAACTGCTTCCGCAGACACACCTATTAAGTCTCTTTCCGGTGGTAATCAGCAGAAGGTTATCCTTGCACGTTGGCTTCTGACTCATCCTGAGTATCTTATTTTGGATGAGCCTACCCGTGGTATCGACGTAGGTACCAAGGTAGATATTCAAAAGCTGGTACTGAAGCTGGCATCAGAGGGTGTGAGTGTTACCTTTATCTCCTCAGAGATTGATGAGATGGTACGTACCTGTTCCAGACTTATAGTTATGAGAGACCGCCAGAAGGTAGGAGAGCTTTCCGGCGAGGATGTAACACAGCAGAAGATAATGAGTACTATCGCAGGAGATTAATTATGAAGGTAATAAAAAAAATAATGGGAAGCCAGATAATGCTTCCGCTGATAGCACTTCTTGCCTTAGTGCTGTTAAATGTAATTTTGGAATTTATATTGGAGCCGGGATTTTTCGAGATAAAGCTTGGTCAAAATAATGCAGGTCTGCCTATTTTCACAGGTAATATTATTACTATCCTGGACTATGGTTCAGAGCTGGCAATACTTACTATAGGTATGACTCTGGTAACTGCAGCATCAGGCGGACAGGATATTTCCGTAGGCGCTACTATCGCTATAGCAGGCTCCGTTATCCTTAGAATAATCAGAGGCAACCAGACTAATGTTGATACTATGCAGGCTCCACTGATTCTGGCATTTCTGGCAGCTATTCTGGCTGCAATGCTGGTAGGTGCCTTTAACGGTGCACTGGTATCCATATTCAAGGTACCTCCGATGGTAGCCACACTTATTATGTTTACTGCAGGTCGTCCTATTGCGGGCTGGATTAATAACTATGCCAATATCAATATCGGAGACCCTGTATACAGAGTATTTGGTGGTATCATACCCGGATGCCCTGTGCCTACAGCCATTATTATTACAGCCGTTTGTCTGGTAATAATAGCTCTTGTGCTTAAGTTTACTACACTTGGTCTTTACTGTCAGGCTGTTGGTATCAATGAAAAGTCAGCCAGACTTAACGGTATCAATCCAAAATTTGTTAAATTCCTGGTATTTGTTATTTTGGGAATATGCTGCGCAGTCAGCGGTCTGATTCAGACCTCCAGACTTGGTAATATCAACTATTCCGGCGTATGCTTAAATATTGAAATGGATGCCATTCTGGCAGTAGCGCTTGGTGGTAATTCCCTGGGCGGCGGTAAATTCAGTATGAAAGCATCTATCCTGGGTGCTTATATTATTCAGTTCCTTACAGTTACTCTTTACAGAATGAATGTTCATTCTGAAGCTATCTCTGCCTACAAGGCTGTAGTAGTTATTATTCTGGTGGTTATTTCATCACCGGTTATCAGAAATGCGATTAAAGCAGCCAGAAGCAAAAGCGAAGCTAAAAGGGCTGCAGGAAAGGCAGGTGTGGAATAATGGCTAAAAATAAAAAATCTGCAAATGCTTTTCAGAAACTTGGAAAAAATATAACAGCTACAAACACCAACCTGCTTATGACCATGACCATAGCTATTTTCCTGGTAATGTATCTGTCAGCTATCCTCTTTATGGGAGGATCCTTCGGTAAGCCTCAGGCCTTTCTTGATATCCTTAACAACAATGCTTGTCTTATTATCTTAGCCTGTGGTATGGGAATTGTTATGATCACCGGCGGTATCGACATTTCCGTAGGTGGTGTGGTAGCTCTTACCGCCATGAGCTCTGCAGTGTATCTGGATAAGAATGGTGGTAGTGTTTTTGGAGCAATTGTGATATCCTTAGTTATAGGACTTTTATTTGGTGCAGTACAGGGCTTCCTGGTAGCATATCTTGACATCCAGCCCTTTATCGTATCCCTGGCAGGTATGTTCTTTGCCAGAGGCATGACTACCATAGTATGTAAGGTGCCTTTCAATGTTGAACATGCACAGTTTGTGGCTCTTAAGGATGCCCGTATTGAGCTTCCTTTCCTGGGTAGCTACAACAGACTTGGCAAATTCCTGCCCGGCTCCATTGAGATAGGTGTAATAGTTGCCCTTATCGTAGTGATAGTTCTTTTCGTAGTCATGAAATGGACCAGTTTGGGACGTGCTTTCTACGCAGTAGGTGGCAATCAGCAATCTGCTATGATGCTGGGTATCAACGTTAAGCGTACAAAATTCCTGTCTCATCTGCTCTGCGGGCTTATGGCGGGTATCGGTGGATTTGTATACTTTATGCATGTTGGCGCCGGTTCGCCTTCAGCTGCCTCAGGCTATGAGATGAATGCCATAGCAGCTGCCATTATAGGTGGCACCATGCTTACCGGTGGTGTAGGTAATATCATGGGTGTTTTCTTTGGTGTACTGTCACTGGCTACCATTAAGAATATCGTAGTAGCCCTGGGACTTCAGGATCCATGGTGGCCCGGTATTACGGTAGCTGCCATGATTTGTATCTTCCTGGTAATCCAGAGTGTTGTTACAGCAACAAGGTCCAATAAAAAACGATAGTTGGATTTAACATGAAAAATACTTTTAGAATCATTAGCATTATAAGTTGTATACTGATAGTATTCTGCCTGGCCTCCTGCTCAAAAGG
>JAZUFN010000195.1:0-6153 GCA_045640725.1 Lachnospiraceae bacterium | reverse complement strand
TATGCTTATACACAGGCTCGATGCCTACACATACTCCCATTTTTTCAGCATAGTCTACTACCGGCTTCAAGCCTTCGATAAAGGTATTTAAAGCCTCGTCAGTATGATTGGCAGGCTCATATTTGTACTCGGTATTTACGGCTCCTGTTTCAGTACCCACCATACCACAGCCCAAAAGACTGGCAAATCTAATATGATTCTTGTATAAATTCTGATTCTTTTTAAGAGCCACTTTATCAGGTGTTGCCAGATTGTAATAACAGCCCAGAACAGCCACATTCACATCATTTTTCGCCAGACATTCCTTCATATAAAGAGCAAGACCTGAAGTAAATGCAGTAGGAGAAGTATTAAATCTTTCTTTAAATACCTTGGGTATGGCCAGCTGAGTAGAACAAAAACCGGCTTTTCTGATATTAGCAGCCCATTCCTCTACAGACCCACCGGGGACATCATGACCACGCACACCAAATCTAAATGTATTATCCATATAATCTCCTATAAACCTTCCGTTTGTCTCTTTAGAAAAGACCTGTAATCTTACCATCCACTACATCCACCAGCTCTGCAGCAGGCTTTTTGGGAAGTCCGGGCATCTGAATAATAGTACCGGTAATAGCTACCAGGAAACCTGCGCCGGCATTAATATAAGCCTCTCTGATATTGATGGTGTGACCCTCAGGTCTGCCCAGCTTCTTAGGATCGTCTGAAAAACTGTACTGATTTTTGGCCATACAAACAGGTACGTCAGCAAAGCCAAGAGCTTCAATATGCTTGATTTCTTTAAGAGCTGCAGGGTCGTAGGTAACATTACCTGCTCCGTATATTTCTTTACAAATCTTCTCGATTTTCTCTGTAAGGGACAGTGAATCATCATAAATCGGCTTGAAATTGCTTTCTTTTTCAAAGGCCTTAAGTACCGACTCAGCCAGTGCAATACCGCCTTCTCCACCCTTTTCCCATACTTCGGAAAGTGCAAATTCACATCCTCTTTCTCTACAGAAGTCCTCAACAAACTTAAGCTCAGCTTCTGTATCGGAAACAAATTTATTGAGAGTTACTACTACAGGTACACCATACTTTTGAAGATTCTCGATATGCTTCTCAAGATTTACGATACCACTTTTAAGTGCATCCAAATTTTCTTCAGACAGATTGGCTTTTTCAACGCCGCCATTATATTTAAGTGCACGAACCGTAGCCACAAGTACTACACAATCAGGCTTTAAGCCTGCCATACGGCATTTAATATCAAAGAATTTTTCTGCACCCAGGTCAGCACCAAAGCCTGCCTCTGTAATAGTAATATCAGCCATTTTAAGGGCTGCTTTTGTAGCTCTGACTGAATTACAGCCATGGGCAATATTGGCAAATGGACCACCATGTACCAGAGCAGGAGTATGCTCCAAAGTCTGAATGAGATTGGGCTGCATAGCATCCTTAAGTAAGGCTGCCATAGCACCTACGCACTTAAGCTCACCTGCAGTCACCGGACTGCCATCATATCTGTAAGCAACGATAATACGTGAAAGTCTGGCCTTTAAATCTTCCATATCAGAAGCCAGGCAGAGAATAGCCATAATTTCAGTAGCTACTGTAATAACAAAGCCTCCTTCTCTGGTCTGACCATCAGTCTTTTTACCAAGACCTACAATAATATTCCGGAGATTACGGTCATTCATATCCATACAACGCTTAAGCACTATCTGCTTAGGATCAATCTGCAATTCATTACCCTGATAAATATGATTGTCAAGGACAGCATTCAAAAGATTATTGGCAGACGTAATAGCATGAAAATCACCGGTAAAATGAAGATTCAGCTCATCCATAGGAACTACCTGAGCAAAACCGCCACCGGATGCGCCTCCCTTCATACCAAAACAAGGGCCCAGAGACGGCTCACGAAGGGCTATAATAGCCTTTCTGCCCATCTTACCAAAGGCCTGTCCCAGACCTACTGTAGTAGTAGTCTTACCTTCGCCGGCAGGTGTAGGATTAACCGCAGTTACCAAAACCAGCTTTCCATCAGGTCTATCCTTAATGGAATTAAGATAATCTTCGGATAGTTTTGCCTTATACTTACCGTAAAGCTCCAAATCATCTTCTTGAATGTCCAGATTTTTAGCTACCTCGGTGATTTTTAACAGCTCTGCTTCCTGTGCGATCTGAATGTCAGACTTCATTTTTTGGCCCTCCAAATGTTAATTGATTATTCGTAATTATTACCTGATAAAAATGCTTCAAATTCTTCCATAGTCATAAGGATAGTCCTAGGCTTAGTACCGTCTTCCTTAGATACTACGCCTGCTTCAGCCAACTGGTCCATGGTACGGGCCGCTCTGTTAAAGCCTACCTTAAAGACTCTTTGCAGCATGCCGATAGAGGCCTTTTGACTCTCGATAATATGTCTGCCCATCTGAGCAAACAGCTCATCTTTATCATCTCCCGCCCCCTGTGCTACGGCTTCCTGTTTACTTTGTTTTGATATAATGGCGCCTTCTTCAATGCGCTTATTAATCTCGCCATTATAAGTAACTGCTTCATTTTCCTGCTTGAGGAAATCTACTACGGCATTAACTTCATTGTCAGATACAAAAGCCCCCTGCACTCTTACAGGCTTGGTATAGCCTGTGGGGAAGTAAAGCATATCACCCTTGCCTAAAAGCTTCTCCGCTCCCACAGAATCAAGAATTGTACGTGAATCAATACCTGATGCCACTGAAAAGGCTATTCTGGAAGGAACATTAGCTTTTATAAGGCCTGTAATAACATTTACGGATGGTCTCTGGGTAGCCAGAATCAGATGAATACCACATGCTCTGGCCTTTTGAGCCAAACGACATATAGACTCTTCCACTTCATTGGCTGCCACCATCATAAGATCTGCCATCTCATCTACTATAATAATCATATGAGACATAATAGGGAATTTTTCTTCCACATGTCCCTTTTCCATCTCTTCCCTGATACGCTGATTATAACCGGCCAGGTCTCTTACGGAAAGATCTGCAAATTTACTGTATCTGTCTTCCATCTCCTGAACAGCCCAGTTAAGAGATGCAGCTGCTTTTTTAGGATCTGTTACAACCGGTATTAAAAGGTGAGGAATACCATTATATACGGAAAGCTCTACCACCTTCGGATCAATCATAATAATCTTAACATCCTCAGGCTTTAATTTGTACAAGATACTCATAACAATAGTATTTATACAAACTGACTTACCTGAGCCTGTCTGACCGGCTATAAGCATATGAGGCATTTTGGCAATATCTCCAATGATATTGGCGCCTTCAATACTCTTACCTACTGCAAAAGGAAGCTTACCCTTACTTTCAGTAAATTCTTTGGATTCTATAAGGTCACGTAAAAGCACCGCCACACTTTCCTGATTGGGTACTTCAATACCGATAGCTGCTTTGCCCGGAATAGGTGCTTCAATTCTTATATCAGCAGCAGCCAGAGCCAGCTTAATATCATCTGCCAGACCGGTGACTCTGGATACCTTAACGCCTACATCAGGCTTCAGCTCATATCTGGTAACAGATGGCCCTCTGGTAACATCGGTTACCTGTACTTTTACGCCGAAACTATTAAGAGTAGACTCCAAAACCTCGGCAGTCTCTGCCATTTCCTGCTGTCCGCCGCCGGCCTTAAGAGGCTTAGGTGCCTTCAGCAGGTCAATAGGTGGAAATTTGTACTCCTTAACCACTTCCACCGGCTCCATAGTCATCTGATTATTCTTATCTACAGATACATTGTCAGGAGTAATAACCTTCTCTGTATTCTTTTTACTGCCTGTCTTTACAGCACTTTCAGATGAATTGCTTGAAGCAGAGGACTTTTTAACGGTACGATTGGTAGTAGAGTATGGAGCCTCATCAAAAATAGTCATAGGACCGGATTCTTCCATCAATCGTCTGTCTCTTAGTGCTGTCTCTGACCTACTGAAGCTCTTCTCATCGGGGTCAGCATTAATCAGGACATCCGAAGGCTTTTTGCCTGTAGTCTTTTTAACATCCTGTGAAAGAAAAGCAGGTATAGGATTCATGGTAGCAGGCTTAACAGGCTCTTTACCATCAAATTTATTTCTAAGCTCATCCTCATATACCGAATAAACCGTACTCTCCTTATTGTCAGAAGCTACATTGCTGTCCACAATATTTATAGAGCGTTTACTAACATCTGTTTTCTCTTCAGATGCCTGTGAATCAATCTCATACATGCCATCAGGGCTCTGAGTATCCTCGGTATACTGCTTACCCTCGCCATCTTTAAAAAATATAGGCTTTGTAGGTGTAGTACCACCGAAAAAGTTCTTTTCAGACTTTACTGCAGGCTGATCTTCAACTGCGTTTATATCTCCTAAATCCTTGTTAAAAAGGAAGTCGAATATACTGGGATGTCCTTCTCCCGCAGGATTCTGAGCCTGAGGATCTCTAAGGAATTTCTCGTTTTCCTTACGCACTTCTTCGTCATAGGCCCTACGCTGCTCTAATCTGAGCTCTCTTCTCTCTGCCTCGTACTCCTTAAACTCACGACCCTTTTCTCTCATATATCTGCGGAAAATAGTAATAAAAGCCTTACCTGTAATAATCATAAGACAAATAATTTCCAGGGCAGCTAAAATAATATATGAGCCTATCATACCAAATAAAGGCACCATAAATGATACCAGCAGACCGCCTACAAAGCCGCCACCCAGATGAGGCGAAGCCATGGAAGCTTTATAATAATCTACCGGTGTAAAATCAGATCTGGTAGTACCGGTCCCCAGCTGTAACATGGCGCAAAGAAGGATAAATACGCATACTGCAGATATAATCTTGGCCCTTAAGCTGGTGATAAAGGTATCTCTGTTGGCCAGATAAAAAGCTACCGATACCAGAAGTAACAAAGGAAAAAGGTATGCTATGAGACCAAAGGTACCAAAAAGGGCCCCTCTCACTACTGCGCCTACCTGACCGGACAAGGAGAAATTGGATAAAAACAGAAGTACTGCAATAACAAAGGTGATAATAAGTATAGTCTCACTCTTAATCTGTCTTCTGACGCCCTCTCTTTCAGCCATTTTGGCCCTTTCTTCAGGGGTGTACTCTCTCTCCTTCGGGCTTGTCTGCTTTTTCGAAGAAGCTTTGGCTGTAGCAGCTGTGTTCTTTTTGGAAGCTGATTTTCCGGATGTGGTTTTACCTACAGCCTTTTTACTGCTTGTCTGCTTTCCTTTTCCTGTATTTTTACTTGTATTTTTTCTTTTATTGTTTGTATTATTTGCCATTAAAACTCCCACTAAACCTAATTATAGGTATATAGATATTTTAATTATACAATATATAGAGAAAAAAGCAACGAGGAGTTTAAATTATTATTATGTAACTACAGCAAAAAAAAGGTCAGACCAAACCGGTCTGACCTTAAATGCAAAAGCTTTATTTACTTAACATCCTTAATGGAGAAAGAAACTCTTCCCATCTTGTCCTTGCCAAGGCAAACTGCCTTAACCTTGTCGCCAAGAGTAAGTACATCTTCTACATGCTCGATTCTTTCCTTTGCAATCTTGGAAATATGAACCATAGCCTCTTTGCCCGGAGCAAACTCAAGGAAAGCGCCGAACTCCTTAATGGAAACAACCTTACCCTCAAGTACCTGACCCTCAACGAAATCAGTAGCAATAATCTCTACCTGAGACTTAGCCTCTTCCATCTTGGCCATATCTGTACCACAGATAGATACATTACCCTCTTCTGTGATATCGATCTTAACATCAAGAGACTCCTGAATAGCCTTAATAACCTTACCCTGCTTACCGATAACATCACCAATCTTCTCGGGATCAATCTGAACCTGAATAATCTTGGGAGCATACTTGGATACTTCCTTACGAGGCTCTGCAATAGCAGGCTTCATACAAGTCTCCATGATAAACATACGAGCCTCACGGCATCTTGCAATAGCACCCTCAACGATAGGACGTGTAAGACCATGAATCTTAATATCCATCTGAATAGCTGTGATACCCTCATCTGTACCGGTTACCTTAAAGTCCATATCACCAAAGAAGTCCTCAAGACCCTGAATATCGGTAAGAAGTACAAAATCATCATCTGTATCACCTGTTACAAGACCACAACTAATACCTGCAACCATCTTCTT
>JAZUFN010000194.1:0-6486 GCA_045640725.1 Lachnospiraceae bacterium | reverse complement strand
GGATTCAGAAAAAGAATATCTCCCGGAACCACATGATACATTCTGCCTTCAATGGCATAAGTAACATCTCCGGAAATAAGATAATATATTTCATAGAAATCGTGGTGATGTAACTCCACATCCTCCAGAAATGTATCTCTTTTATGCTGAATCTCAAAATCCTTTCGATTCATCACCTGTCTTGGATTGTATGATTGTAGCCTGCTCCCCATGGGTACAAACACTCCTAAAAAATTATTTATATCAGTGTAAAAACAACAAATGCCGGGATTCGCATCCCGGCATTCCTATTATTCGCTAATTACGTTCTCTGTTTCAGCATCGAATAAGTAGATAAACTTATAAGGGATAGCGAATGTAATACGAGAATCAAGCTCAGGTGTCTCATGAGGATCAATCTTTAAGATTGAAGAAACACCGTCGATATCAATATAAACGTTCGTATTATCACCAAGAAGCTCTGTAAGCTCAACACTGGCATTAATCTTTACAGCATCCTTCTCCTGTTCAGCACCGGTAAGTACGATGTGCTCAGGTCTGTATCCGAATACAACCTTCTTTCCTTCATAAGCATCAACAGTCTTCTGACTTCTGATCTTATTAAGCTCGATAGTTGTATCACCTATCTTAATGCAGCCATTATGTACTTCGGTATGAATAAAGTTCATAGGCGGCTCACCAATGAAGCCTGCAACGAACATATTTACGGGATTAAAGTAAAGCTCATATGGCGTACCTACCTGCTGAATGTAACCCAACTTCATAACTACTATTCTATCAGCCATGGTCATAGCCTCGGTCTGATCATGAGTAACGTAGATAGTGGTAGCTCCTGTCTGTCTGTGAATCTGAGTAATCTCAGAACGCATGGTAACACGCTGCTTAGCATCCAGATTGGAAAGAGGCTCATCCATAAGGAAAATACCTACTTTACGAATAATAGCACGACCAACAGCTACTCTCTGACGCTGACCACCGGAAAGCTCTCTGGGCTTTCTGTCCAGATAGTCTGTAAGGCCAAGCATCTTGGCAGTTGCCAAAACTTTCTGCTCAATTATATCTTCATCTACACCTTCCAGTGTAAGACCAAAGCTCATATTTTCATAAACGGAAAGGTGAGGATAGAGAGCATAGCTCTGGAATACCATTGCAATACCTCTATCTTTAGGGCTCTTCTCATTTGCTCTGGCGCCATCGATTAAGAATTCACCTTTACTGATATTCTCAAGGCCGGCAATCATACGAAGAGTAGTGGATTTACCACATCCTGAAGGTCCTACGAATACGATAAATTCGCCCTTTTCAATCTCAAGGTTGAAGTTATGTACCGCATGGAAACCATTGGGGTAAATCTTATTGATTTCAGATAATGTAATGTATGGCATACTTATCTCCTATTTCCTGCTTTTGCATCCGCTATAATTTTCTTAAAAGTATTCTTGATCAATATAAAAAACATATCAATCAAAAGTACGAATAAACCAAACAACAATGGCTCAACTCCCAAAGGAATTGTATTATCCGTACCATTGATGGTATTAATTGCCTGATTTATAAGTCCATAGATGTATATTACGATGTATAAAATCACTCCACCGTAAATAACATTAAGGAATATAGACCAGAATTTTCTTACTGAAATAAACATATATTTATCCCAGGCATGATCCACCGGCTCAAAATGCTTTAAAACATTATTAGTAAGAAGATCAGTGACAGCGCCCAGCGCTGCTCCCAGGACAATTAATATTTCCACACCCTGAACAACTGTTCCCAATCCGAAGTAGAAAAAGAAACATGTCGCACCGGCAAACCACCATTTGAAGAACATTACTTTAAGTAAATCAGGTATTTTAAATTTCTTCTTTTTTCCGCTGACCTTAAGTATCTCTTCATCTGATACCTGTGGGGCCGTTTCAGCCGTGGCATTTACCAGACGTGAAACAGCATCTTTATTAATTTTGTAATACTCAGAGGAATCTTTCTTTTCCTCAGTAGGTATATTCTTACTCTGTTTTTTTGACATTATTCCTCATCTACATCAATGGTGCCAACATTGTTACTGTACTCAAGCTCGATATTTGTATTAATCTTTTTAAGGAGCTTACCGTATACTGGAATCAATGCAATAAGAACAGCTACTACGATAAGGAGTATTACATGCACATTTACCATGTTGTAAGCTTCCATAACGTATGGATTCTTTTCCAAATTCTCTGCCATGCCCTCTTCCTGAATTGCCTTGGCAACAACGGAACGATAGTTAAAATCTGCAGCAATCATTATTCCGAAAAGAACATACATAAGCCCAATCATTGCGAATCTCGGCTTCTTTCTCTTTGGGAAAGAGTTAAGGAAGCACACAAATGAGAGCAAGGAAAATAACATTACTGCGAATTCGGAGAGTCCCAGATTAGGTCCGTTAATATATGCGGTAGTGCTTGATATCTTAGAAAGATTCAATGAGTAATATACAAACGCTATGAGTAATGCAATAAGTGGAATAGTCTGAGGGCTTCTCTTAAGAGCTACAAGCCTTTTTCTAAAAAAATCTTTCATTTTAATGCTCCTTTATCGAATTGCATTGGATGTTTCTTTATCGAAGAAGTGAACGCGATTAAACTCAATCATTACTTCGTCATCAGGCTTAAGATTTGCCCACTCACGGAATTTGCATGTAAGCTTTGTCTGTCCCACATGACCATGAACCAGTGTGGTCTGTCCCAGATTCTCATTCAGAGTAACCTTAAGATTGATACCACGATCCGATGTCGCTCTGACAGCATTTTCGGGTCTTACACCCAATACAACAGGCTTTCCCTCATAGGATGAAAGCAATGCCTTTTGATCTTCATTCAAAGGATATGTAAAATCAGCAGATACAAAGCTGCCATTACTAATCTTACCATCTACGAAATTCATTGGAGGAAGTCCTATGAAGCTGGCAACGAAAATGTTGGCCGGTGTATCATAAAGCTCCAGAGGAGTACCAATTTGCTGTACATGTCCCATGGACATACATACTATTCTGTCTGCCAGTGTCAGAGCCTCTGTCTGGTCATGAGTAACGTAGAGCATTGTAGCCTGAAGTCTCTTGTGAAGCAGGAGAATCTCACGACGGGTAGCACCACGAAGCTTCGCATCCAGATTGGAAAGAGGTTCATCGAAAAGGAATACCTTAGGAGTACGTACAATAGCACGTCCCATGGCTACTCGCTGACGCTGACCACCGGAAAGCTGTGCAGGCTTCTTATTCAACTGGTCTGTAAGGCCCAGAATCTCAGCTGCTGCCAGCACCTTCTCATGAATAACATTCTTATTCTCTTTTCTGAGTACGAGAGAGAATGCCATATTTTCATAAATTGTCATATGTGAATAGAGAGCGTAGTTTTGGAAAACCATAGCTATATCTCTATCCTTTGGAGGCATCTTGGTCACATCCTTGCCATCGATAATGAGATTACCCTTTGTAATATCCTCAAGACCTGCAACCATTCTTAATGTGGTGGACTTACCACAACCTGAAGGTCCTACAAGAACGATAAGCTCTCCGTCTTTTACATCCAGGTCAAAGTCATAAACTGCCTGAACCTTATTATCATAAATCTTTTCCAGATGTCTGAGCTGTAAACTTGCCATTTTACTTATCTCCGGTTTTCTATAGTCTTAGATTAAATGTTACTATCTTTCTGCTACTCCGATTTCCTTCATATATGCATTAAGAACAGTATTTTTTACAATACCTATAATACCTGCGATGATACAAAGCGCTCCGGAAATCAACAAACAAGTTAATACAAACGTAAACTGTCCTTTAGTCATAACCTGATAAGTTACAACACTTTCAACATCTTCTTTTACAACTGTCACATCAACTGTCGCCTTGGAAGCCTTCATAGGATAAATAAGAATGCGTCCAAACTGCAGTGCTCCAATAACAAGAAGAGCAACAGAATAGCCGAAATGATAGTTTTTAACACCTTCAGAGCAAAGGAAGGCGGCCATCATGAAAAGAAGATTATATACGATAGATACACCGACTAACCAGGTATAATAATAGTTACCTACCTGACCGCTTACGTCGGATTTATAAATACTTACAAAGAAAAATACATTAAATAATATTGCAAGGATAGCAAGTCTGGATGAAAGAGTATTTTTTGTATATCTCAGACGATCTTTACGAATCTGTTTTGCGTCCATACTTTATTCCTTTCCCTCTGCAATGAGTTTATTTTCAGCGTTTACAACGCGAATTTTCCAAATCAAATTCACTACTAATAATACAGTAGCAACAATAAGCAATACGGAAACCACTATACCGGCATTAAACCAGAAAACATCCTTCTCACCGGGTGTCTTATGCTTTTCACCGAATTCCTTAAGCTTTTCAAAGTCAACAGTAGTCAAATACTGTGTCTTATACTTTAATACATTTATTAATGTCCATACAGCAGCTCCAATGTTAGCCACTGCAGAAAGACCTATGGCAACATAGTTGCCTGCGTAATACTTTCTTCTGATATGAGTGTTCATAACAAGCAGGAGCAAAGAAACAAGTATAAGAGCTAATCCAACCACGGTAAGCATTTTATTAAAATCCTGAATATCATAGAAGATGATAGATCCAGGTACTTTAGTCTTTGTATAATCTTTAGGATTGGTCATAGTAAAATAAAAAGCTTCATAAAGATTTGTTACCATACCAAGAGAATATACAAATACCAATGCACTAGCAACTAGTACGAGGTAGCATATTATTTTCTGAAACTTCATTTGACTCTTATACATGAAAATTGCCTCCAAGATACGTGTGTTACGTACCTGATTTTTAAATATCGCGGGAGACTTTCGTCTCCCGCTTTGAAATTGTAGTTAAAACCCAGGACTAATTAGTTCTGATAAGCATCCTTAATTCTATCCCAAGCATCGCTTCTGTACTCAAGGTAAAGCTCACCACTGTATGTCTTCTTAATTGTGTTAAGAACAGCATCTCTGGATGTGAGACCCTCGCCGCTGTAGCCCTTGCAGATAATATCAACAAGGATGTTTGGCTTACCCTTAGATGTAGAGAAGTTCTCGTTAAGTGCTACGTATGTGTTAAGAGCTTCGTTTTCAACTTCTGTCTGAGCCAGAACTGTAGGAACGATTGTGTACCAAGGATTCTTTGTAAGATCAAGAGCTGTGTGCTTGATTGTACCAAGAGCAATAGCCTTAGAAATGTAGCCTGCGCCCTGTCTGCCTACTTCGTGAGTACACTGATACTCAAATGCCTGGCTCTTTACGAAACCAAGTGTAGAACCAAGATAGAAACGTGCATAGTCTGTGTAGCTACCATTTGCCTTCGCCCAAAGCTCCTCGAATGTAGCTGTAGCGATCTCAGGCATCTGTGTACCGTTGAAGTCGAACATTACATAGTTACCATTAGCATCTGTCTTGATGAACTCATCAGGACCATAAGACATAAGGATCATACCCTTCTTGGAGTATGCATAGTCAATGAGCTTAAGAGCTGCGTTAAGCTTGTCTGCATCGCTGCCAACACCAGCCTTGGAAACAGCCCAACCATCAGTCTTAACTGATCTCCAGGACTCTGTAAATCTCATGTAAACGCCGTTAGCGTCTGAACCATCATACCAACGAGCTACAGGAACCATAACTGCCATGTACTTCTCGCCTTCCTGAAGCTTTGTCTTGTTCATGACAGTCTGTGTCTGGTTGTAGTCATAAGACATGAAACCAAGATCCTTCTCAAGCATAGATGAAGAAGAAACCTCTGCCTCTGCATTAATGAAGGAAGCAGAAATGAGGCCTTCCTTAGCCATATTGTTCATTCTCTCAAGAGCCTCGTATGTAGCAGTCTCCTGACGAGCATCGCAAAGCTCACCCTTCTCATTGAAGTAGAGGTAGTCTAATCTGGACTCAAGACCACGAACACCGTAAAGAGTACCAGCGAATCTCATAAGGTCAACACGTCTCTGCATGTTACCATCCTCACGAGAGAAAAGACCCTGTACCTTATCTGTGCCGTTAAGTGTCTGTGCATTTGCTACTACGCAACGAAGAAGAGCAACAAGCTCATCTGCATCCCATGCTGCATTCTGTCCGCAGAAAAGCATGGAACGATTTGTACCATAGTAGTTATTATAGGTCTTGTCGATGTAATCACGAAGCATGTTAACAGCTTCAACACCGGTCATAGAACCTTTTTCATTCATCTTTGCAACGATGTTGCCATAAGCGCTGTAGTCCTTTGTAACCTTCTCTACACCAGAGCCGTCAGCCTTAACAACGTCAACTGTTACCTTACCTGTTGTAGGCATATAAGGCTGGCAAATGCCAACTGTTACTGTGCCTGAAGCGGAACCAGTGAAAGGACCGTTACCATCAAGCAGCTTAACAAGCCAGTCTGTTCTCATAAGAGGCATACGCTCGATATCGTCAACACCATCGAAGTATGGAGCGTAGTAGATATCACCGGCATCA
>JAZUFN010000193.1:0-11011 GCA_045640725.1 Lachnospiraceae bacterium | reverse complement strand
TGGATATGGGCTGCGTAGGTACAGGTCTGGAATGCAAAGAGACAGATGTTTCCATCTGTGCTAAAGATTCAGGCGGTCCTTATGATTACAGCCTGGTAAAAGAGCTTATTGCTGCTGCAAAGAAGATGGAAGCCTCCTATGCTGTGGATGTTTATCCTTTCTATGGCTCAGATGTTGAGGCGACTTTGCGCTCAGGTAATGATATTCGTCACGGCCTTATAGGTGCAGGCGTGTATGCCAGCCATGGATATGAAAGAAGCCATGTGGAGGGCGCTGTAAATACCCTTAAAACCTTAATTGGATTACTTGCGTAACAGTTGCAGTAGTATTTTTTTCTTGTTTTTGATAGAATAAAGTTGCTAATCTTTATTGTTTAACAGGAGGTATTTATGCAGGAAGTTTACGAGTTTTTAAAGAAATGTGGCACCTATTATCTTGCTACAGTTGAGGGCGATCAGCCTAGAGTTCGCCCTTTTGGCACTATTGATGTTTTTGAGGGTAAGCTTTATATCCAGACCGGTAAAGTAAAAGCTGTGTCCAAGCAGATTCAGGCCAATGCCAAGGTGGAGATCTGTGGCTTTGCAGAGGGCAAATGGGTAAGAGTAGCAGGTAAGCTTAGACGTGATGACAGAATAGAAGCCAAGAAGCATATGCTGGATGCTTATCCTAATCTTCAGAGTATGTATTCTGCCGAAGATGATAATACAGAAGTTCTATATTTTGAGGACGCTGTAGCCACATTTTCATCTTTCACCAGTGAGCCTAAGGTGGTAAAATTCTAAGAAACAAAGATGTTTCCACCAGCTTCGATGCCTGTTTTCATGTTGTTAGCAGATCACTTACAGGTTTGCTTTCGCTTAAGGCAGATGGTGCGAGTGTAAATAAGGCGCTTTACAGAATTAGTGATTGATGATTAAGCCCGGGAATAAATTCTTGGGCTTTTTTTATATAATTCAACAGAAAGGATGGGGGGATTAGGCTAGAATTAACAGATATATTCAAAGAATTGTCTTCGTTCTGAAGTATGAAGATATGTGATTGATAACATACAAAAAGTGTGGTACAAAAGATTGCTTTTTCGAGAGTTGTAGAAACAATTTAACCAAACACTATTGATAAAAATACGGAAAATGATAGAATAATATTATCTGTAATTATATGTAGAAGTGAATAAGGGAGGGCTTATCATGGAAGGGTTGGCTAATTTTTTCTGTGATTATGACACAGCCATTATTATTATTTTTGCAGTGATAAATGCCGCTGTTTGGGGAGTGGAAAAATACTGGCTGGTAAGGGCATCTCACATGCTGGTATCAAAAAATGATTTGGTCAATGGAGTGATGGGTAAAAAAGCACTTACCAATGAAGATGTGCAAAAGCTTAAATTCACCAGAAAATGGCTGGTAATGATATACACATTTTATGCCAATATTACAGCTGTATTCCCACTTCTGGGTATTTTAGGCACTGTTGCGGCGCTCATTTCCTATACAGGTGATACCATCATGGATAATTTTATGATCGCTTTGGGTACCACTTTGGCAGGTGTTGCTTTTGCCATTGTATTTAAATGTATGGACGCTTTTATATCCGGGCCTTTGGATCTCTGCGTAGAGGACTATGATTCTGTCATCAAAGAGTATGAAGAGCAGCATAGAAGTAATATGGTGCAGATTCTCGAGGAGAAAACGGAAATAGTGAATGAGGGCGAAAGCTTATGAAGCATAGGAGAACTCGAGAAATAGTTATCGAGCTTACCTCCCTGCTGGACGTGGTAATGATTCTGATTTTCGCTGTGCTGCTGCAAAATGCAGAGCTGCTGGAGAGAAAAGACAAAGAGCTGGATAGGGTTGAATCGGAATATGCCGGTATTAAGGGGGAGCTGGACCAGCTGCAGGGAGAAAAAGATAAGCTGCTGGACGAGAAGGACAAGCTGGTCGGCCAGCTGCAGGAGGCTTTGGATAAGCTGGATAAAGACAATTTAAATGAACTGTGGGGGAAGTTGGACGAGCTTAAGTATATAGCAGAAGCATTGGAGATGCTTAAGGACGATGCTGAAATGTACTATATAAATACTGAGACCTTCAAAAACGGGCCAGGTGATAAAGACTATGACAGAATGGATATACATTTCGGTCCAGCCGGAGCAGAGCCGGATACAATAAGTATTAAGAATAATGATAAGCAGAGTACGGTGGATAGTCAGCTATACAATATAGAGAGAGCTATCAGGAAATATATTGAGGAAAACAATATTTGTGCTAATAGCAGTAAAGCGTTTTATTTGGTTCTGGTTTTTGGAGAAGACTACTTTACATCGGTATATGACGGCTTTTCAGAGGAAGGCGGAATTATCGGGAAATTGAGGGAACATTATAGTAATTATGAAAATATAAATATTGTATTCAAATATTAGGGAGGAATCATTTATGGCAAAAAATGAGAAAAAAGAAAAGAAAGAAAAAAATGCCAAGGGAGGCATAACAGGAGCTGTTATTGCAGCGCTTATCCTGCTGCTGGGAGGCGGCGCATGGGGAGCGGGACTTTTACCGGGTAGTAACGGTAATGGTAATAACAATTCCAATCCCAGTGTAACCGAGGCACCAAAAGATGATGTTAATAAGGACGATGTGAGTAAGGATGATCAGACTGAGAGAACGGTGATTATTTTGCTTAACCAGGCAGAAATTACTTTAGACGGAGAGGTGTGCGATACAGTTGGGGATTTATATACAAGAATCAAGCAGATGTATGGGAAGAATTCCAAGCTGACCTTCGAATTTAAGGAACAGTATTCCATAAAATCCAGATATGATGAAGTGGTAAAAACATTGAATGATCTGGAAGATGAGCTTGATATTAATATTAAGCATCAAAAGCATAAAGATGAATAAAGTAATATGCGATACGCTTTCTGTGGAAAGCGTATCGTTTTAATAAGAAATGAGGATTTACATGGCAAAGCTTGAACGTGGCGAATATGGATATTTGGCCCAGAGAAGAAGAAATGGCATTTTATTATTTTGTGGAATTGTAATAGGAGCTATAGCTATCCTGTTTTTAGGGCTTGCTCTGAATAAATGGGAGATAACAAATATTTTTACTGTAGCTTCCATAGTAATGGTTTTACCTGCTACCAAGGTTCTGATACCTATTGTAGTAATAGCGCCATTTAAGGGCATTTCCCGGGAGGAGTATAATAAAATATCCGAGCTCAAAGGAGCCAATGACAGCCTCTACGTAGATGTATGCTTCACATCAGGCAGTGAATTTACTCCTATGCACCTGGATGCTATTTATGTACAGAATCATCAGATAATCGGCTATCTGGGAGATAATAAGCAGAAGAAGGCCAAGGCTGATAAAAGGACCAATCCTGACAAGGTAAAAGAATACTTTAAAAAGGAACTGGAAGCCAGACAGCTGAAAATGGTATTCTTCCTGGCGGATTCTGAAAAGAGCCTTAAGAACAGAATGAGTATGAGAGGCGAAGACGAAGAGGGAAAGACCGCAGATCGTCTGGAGGCTGAAGAATTTATAAAAACAGCTATCGTTTAGGAGTGTGACAAAATATGGTTTCATTTAATGTATCTAAAAACGAATCAGGGCAGAGACTTGATAAGCTGCTGATGAAGGTGCTGAATAAGGCTCCCTCTTCTTTTGTTTACAAGATGTTGAGAAAAAAGAATATTACCCTTAACGGAAAAAAGGCTGATGGCTCAGAGAAAACAGTAGCCGGAGATGAAATAAAGCTTTTTCTTTCTGATGAAACACTGGCAGGCTTTTCTGACAGGGACTTTTCCAAGCTTACTTCTATAGGACCCGGAGCGGCTGGGGGCGAAGAGAAAGTGGGGGACAAGGCGGCAGCAGGTGAGGCAGCTGATACAGTAGTTCCACCATTAAAGCCTGAGCTTATAGTATATGAGGACGAGGATATAATAGTGGTGAACAAGCCTTTAGGAGTATTATCTCAGAAGGCGGCACCTACAGATATATCTATAAATGAGACTATAGTAGAGTACCTTAAGGGCAAAGGAATCGGTGTAAATGAAGCCTTTACCCCCGGTGTCTGCAACCGTATTGACCGCAATACTTCAGGACTTATCATCGCCGGCAAATCTTTAGCAGGCCTTCAGGATATGGCTGAGCTTCTTAAATCCCATGAGGTGGAAAAGTACTACCTTTGTATAGTATGGGGCCATATGTACAGGCCAAAGCATATTAAAGCATACTTCCTTAAAGATACTGAAAAAAACAAGGTCTGCATTTCGGAAGTGGCCAAAGAAGGCTACGAGGAGATTGAAGCTGAGTATATACCTATATTAAATTCCATAGATTGCACTATGGGAGACTTTGCACTACTGGCGGTAAAGCTTATTACCGGTAAGCCCCACCAGATCAGAGCCCATCTGGGATCACTTAATCATCCTCTTGTGGGGGACAGCAAATACGGCTATAGAAATATTACAGGTATCAATGCCAAGTATCAGCAGCTTCATTCCTTTATGCTGGTATTCCCAAAAGATACTATGAGACTTAAGGGAATATCCGGTAAAAAGCTGTACTGTATGCCGGGCACAACCTTTAAAAATACCTGTGGCAAAATTTTCGGAGAAGAGGGCTATAAGCATGCCATCATGGAATTCCAGAGGTCTAAGGGGTTCAGGACTGGAGGAACTCATTAACCTTACCATAGAAAAATACAGAGATACCGGGCTGGCGGTAATTCAGAAAATACCTACGCCTATTACTCCTGTTCAAATGGATAATACTACCCGCCATATCACTTTGGCATATTTTGATCAGAAAAGTACGGTAGACTATATAGGAGCAGTACAGGGATTACCTGTATGCTTTGACGCCAAGGAATGTCAGTTTGATACATTTACCCTTAATAATATTCATGAGCATCAGATGGAATTTATGAGAGATTTTGAAGCTCAGGGGGGGATCGCTTTTTTTCTGATTAAATATACAAAAAAAGATCTGCTTTATTATATGAGGTTTCGTGAAATAGCCATATACTGGGAACGTATGAAAAAGGGCGGACGAAAGAGTTTCCGCTTTGATGAGCTTACAAAAAATTGGTTTTTTACGGAAAATAAAGGGGTTTTTATACCCTTTCTGCCTATGATCCAAAAGGATTTGGATGAAAAAGAAGAAAGTAATTGACATCGATTACAATTTTAGGTATAATCCTAGGACAATTTCATTTGGTAGCGAATTAGCAAATTAGCAGTTTAAAGCGCTAAAGCGTCTAACCAAAGGAAAATATGAAAAAGGAATATTTATTTATGGGAAACAAATTATTACACACTCCTGCAGGTGTTAGGGATATTTATGGGGAAGCCTGCATAAAAAAAGAGAGAGCAGAGATAGCCATTAAGCGCGAAATGCGTGAGTATGGCTTTCTTGAGATTAAGACGCCCGGATTGGAATATTTTGATATTTTTAATTCTGAAAGGGGTACTGTGTCTTCCAGAGATATGTACAAGTTCACAGATCGTGACGGTGAGACACTGGTACTTCGCCCGGATATTACTCCTCAGGTTGCCAGATGTATAGCTAAGTATTATCGAGATAATGTTATGCCTATCCGTCTTTTTTATCATGGCAATACATTTGTCAATAATGATGGACTAAAGGGCAAATTAAAGGAGATTACTCAGATTGGTGCGGAGCTGGTGAATGCTGCTGATCCTACTGCAGACGCTGAGATGATTGCTCTTACCATTGATGCGCTTAAGGCTGTGGGTCTTACTAAATTTCAGATTGAAATAGGCAATGCTGACTTTTTCAGAGGTATATCAGAGACTGCAGGCTTTTCCTCTGAGGAAACAGAAGAGCTTAGAAATCTGATTTCTCAGAAAAATCTTTTTGGCGTAGAGCAGATGCTCTCCGGAAAAGACATTGATGAAGAGCTGAAAAAGATGTTTACCGGTCTGCCTCTTCAGTTTGGAGGCATTGACTTTATAAAGGAATACAAGGATAAGACTACTTCTGAGAAGGCAGTTAATGCTCTTACCAGACTGGAAGAAATATACGAAAAGCTCTGCTTATATGGCATGGAGAGTTATATTTCCTTTGATCTGGGTATGCTTTCCCAGTATGACTATTATACAGGTGTGGTATTCAAGGCTTATACCCATAAGACAGGTGAGCCTGTTGCGGCCGGTGGTCGATATGATAAATTACTTTCCCAGTTTGGCAAGCCTGCACCTGCTATAGGTATTGCTATTTATGTGGATTATGTATTAAATGCCATGATGCGTCAGGGCATATCCCAGCAGGTGGTTCATGATTCTACCCTGGTTCTGTATGATGCAGAATATGAGGCAAAGGCCATAGCTATTGCCGGTTCACTTCGAGCTGACCATCTTAAAATTATTCTTGTAAAAAGAGATGAGGATATCTCTGAGGAAGAATATGAGGCTTTTGCAGATAGCATATTGGCAGGTGGGATTCTATATGTGGATGCCACAGATTCTATTAGAATCAAAGATTTAGCTACTCGTGAGATTCATGAGAAGAGAATGTAGCCTGGGGCAAAGGAGAGAGCATGGAATATATAACATTTGCCCTGGCAAAAGGGCGTCTGGCATACCAGACTTTGGATTTTCTGGAGAAAATCGGCATTACCTGTGAGGAGATGAAGGATAAGGATTCCAGAAAACTTATATTTACCAACGAAGAATTAAAATTACGTTTTTTCCTGGCAAAAGCATCCGATGTACCTACTTATGTTGAGTACGGAGCTGCCGATATAGGAGTTGTGGGAAAAGATACGATTTTAGAAGAAAACAGAGATATTTATGAAGTAATGGACCTGGGCGTAGGCAAATGCAGGATGTGTGTAGCCGGTCCGGCTTCAGCAGCCCCCCTTCTTTCTTCCGGGGAGCTGATTCGTGTAGCCACCAAATATCCTCATATCGCCAAGGACTACTTTTTTAACAAAAAGCATCAGACAGTAGAGATTATAAAGCTGCATGGCTCTATCGAGCTGGCACCTATTGTAGGACTTTCCGAAGTAATAGTGGATATCGTGGAGACAGGTACCACGCTTAAGGAAAACGGCCTGCAGGTATTGGAAGAGATTTATCCTCTTTCAGCCCGTATGGTAGTCAATCAGGTGTCTATGAAGGTAGAAAGAGAACGTATAAATTCTATTATTGAACGTCTCAGGGGGGCATTAATTTGAAGAAGGTAAGATTAAATGCTGAAAATAAGAAAAATCTTTTAGAGGAGCTTTTAAAGAGAAGCCCTAATCAGTATACTGAGTATGCAGAGCGGGTACAGGCTATTCTGGAAAATGTCCGTGAAAATGGCGACAAGGCAGTATTTGAATATACCGAGAAGTTTGATAAGGCTGTTCTTACAGCTGATACTATTAAGGTAACCGATGCAGAGATTGAAGAAGCTTATAAAAAGCTTCCTGCAGACATTCTGGCTGTAATCAGAAAATCAGCAGAAAATATCCGTGCCTATCACCAGAAGCAAAAGCAGTACTCATGGTTTGATTCTGAGGAAACAGGCATTATTCTGGGACAGAAGGTGACCGCCATTGAGGCTGTAGGCGTATATGTTCCGGGTGGCAAGGCTGCATATCCTTCCTCAGTACTTATGAATGTTATTCCTGCTCAGGTAGCAGGAGTAAAGCGTATTGCCATGACTACCCCCTGCAATGCTGAGGGCGTAGTATATGAGGGGACTCTGGTAGCCGCTCATGAGGCCGGAGTTACAGAGATATACAAAGTGGGCGGAGCTCAGGCTATCGGCGCTCTGGCTTACGGTACTCAGTCTATTAAAAAGGTGGATAAGATAGTTGGTCCCGGCAATATTTATGTTGCACTGGCCAAGAAAGCTGTTTATGGCTCTGTTGCTATTGACTCTGTAGCAGGACCTTCCGAAGTAATGGTACTGGCAGATGAAACAGCCAATCCACGTTATGTGGCAGCTGACTTGCTTTCCCAGGCAGAGCATGATGAGCTGGCCAGCGCAATTTTGGTAACCACTGATGAGAAGCTGGCAGAAAAGGTGGAAAAAGAAATAGAGGGCTTCCTTCAGGTGCTTTCCAGACGAGCCATCCTGGAAAAATCCCTTAATAATTACGGCTATATTTTGGTGGCAGATAACATGGAGGATGCTTTGGATGCTGTGAATTCAGTAGCTTCCGAACACTTGGAGATACTTACTCGTGATCCTTTCCAGACCATGACTAAGGTAAGAAATGCCGGCGCTATTTTCCTGGGTGAGTACTCTTCGGAGCCTCTGGGAGACTACTATGCAGGGCCCAATCATGTGCTTCCTACCAATGGTACAGCCAAATTTTTCTCACCACTTTCAGTGGATGACTTTATTAAAAAGAGCAGTATTATTTCCTACTCACAGGAAGCACTTTTAGCTGCTTCTGACGATATTATTGCATTTGCCAAGGCTGAAGGACTGACTGCCCACGCCAATTCCATTGCAGTCAGATTCGGCAAGGAGTCTCAGGTTTATTGATAAAACGGGGGAACAGAAATGCGTGACGCTAAAATAGAGAGAAATACAAAAGAAACACAGATTACCTGCTATCTGAATCTTGATGGCACCGGTAAAAGTGAAACAGACACCGGTATCGGTTTTTTGGATCATATGTTATCCGCTTTTGCACGTCATGGTTTTTTTGACTTGAAGCTCAGCTGTAAAGGTGATCTCTATGTGGATTGTCATCATACGATAGAGGACTGTGGCATAGTGCTGGGACAGGCCATTAAGGAGGCTCTGGGAGACAAGGCGGGAATAAAAAGATATGGCAATTTCCTGCTTCCTATGGATGAGACCCTGGTGATGTGCGCGATTGATCTGTCCGGCAGACCATACCTTAATTTCACCATGAGCTTTGATACGGAGCGTGTGGGCTATTTTGATACAGAGATGGTAAAGGAATTTTTCTATGCCCTTTCATATTCTGCCGGCATGAATCTCCACCTGGTGGAAATGGCAGGCGGCAATTCTCACCACAAAATAGAAGCGGCTTTCAAGGCCTTTTCCAAGGCCCTGTCAGAGGCTGTTACCATTGATGCACGTATTAGCGGTACGCTTTCCACAAAAGGAACTTTGGCATAATTAATGAGGAGCTAAAAGGAGTAGTTATGAGATTATACCCGGCAATCGACATAAGAGGTGGTCAGGCAGTGCGTCTTAAACAGGGTGATTATGACCAACAGACGGTTTACTACGAAGAGCCCTACAAGGCTGCTGTAGATTTTGAGCTGGCCGGTGCCAAGTACATACATGTAGTGGATTTGGACGGCGCCAAAGCAGGCAGACCGGAAAATATTGAGGTGATTGATAAAATCATTAAGAACGTCCACATTCCTATTGAAGTGGGTGGCGGTATTCGTACCATGGCAGATATAGAGACACGCCTTTCCAGAGGAGTAGACCGCGTTATTCTGGGAACTGCAGCTGTTAAAAATCCTGCTTTTCTGGAGGAAGCGCTGAATCAATACGGGCCTGAAAAAATCGTGGCAGGCATTGATGCCAGGGATGGTGTAGTTATGATTTCAGGCTGGGAAAAGTCCGGAGACATTTCTGCCGTAAATCTGGCTCTTCAAATGAAAAAACTGGGAGTTACCACAATTATTTATACTGATATTGCCAGAGATGGCATGATGGTGGGATCCAATGTGGAGAAAACCAGGGAACTGGCAGAAATAACCGGTATGAACATTATTGCTTCAGGGGGTATTTCTTCAATGGATGACCTGGCAGAGCTGAATGAGGCTCATGTTTACGGAGCTGTATTCGGTAAGGCTATATATGAAAGAAAGATTAATCTTCGGGAGGCTGTGAAACTCTTTGAATAATTTAGACGGTACCTATAAAAAAATAATTGCATCTATTGATGCTGAAAATGAAACAAGAGAGGCTGTGCTGGAGCTGGTAGCAGAGTATGATGACGCCGGCTGCGACGGCTTGTATATTTACAATTATTCAAAAAGCTTTGAGGAAAGAGAAGCTTTTATTTCCACCCTGCGTTTGGTGAGAGATCGCACTGATATTCCTTTCATGGCCGGTGTTTATGTTGACCGACTGGAGGATGTAAAAAAAGCATATTACTCAGGTGCTTCCAAGGTGTGTGTGAATATGGAAGCGATTTCTTCCCCGGAGTTGCTGGCAGAGGCTTGTAAAAAAGTTGGCGGGGACAATGTTTTTGCCTGCGTTAATTTCGGATACAATTACAAGGAGGAAGTACTTACGGAGGTGGGCTTGGAGTGCTTGGAGCTTCTTAAGACCGGCATATGTGGTATTTTGGCCAAGCATGTTACCATTACTCCCCGTATCATCCACTTCTTGGAGAAAAACGAATGTAAGGTTATTATCCAGGACTCTCTGAACAGAAATACCATAACCGGTCTTTTGGAGCTGCCCAATGTATCCGGCATTGCCACCAATTATTATGCTGGCAAGAATATTTTTTCGGTTAAGAAGGCGCTGGCCGGTCAGGGGCTTCAGGTCTCCATTAACAGTGCAGGTGTAGTCTTTGCTGATATGAAGAAAAATGAAGCAGGACTGGTACCCTGTATAGTCCAGGATTATAAGACCAATCAGGTACTTATGATGGCTTATATGAATGAAGAGTCTTATAACAAGACCTTGGAGACCGGCATTATGACCTATTTTTCCAGAAGTCGTAACGAGCTTTGGGTAAAGGGGGAGACTTCAGGTCACTATCAGTATGTAAAGTCCATGTCAATAGATTGTGATTCTGATACACTGTTAGCCAAAGTAAAACAGATTGGAGCAGCTTGTCATACAGGCAATTATTCCTGTTTCTTTACCGATGTCTTTTCCAGCGGAGCGGATACCAGAGATATCAGCTCGGTTCTTACGGATGTGTATGCAGTTATCGCTGATAGAAAGAAGAATCCAAAAGAAGGCAGCTATACCAATTACCTTTTTGACAAAGGTATTGATAAAATACTTAAAAAATGCGGAGAAGAGGCTACAGAGATTGTTATTGCAG
>JAZUFN010000192.1:0-2134 GCA_045640725.1 Lachnospiraceae bacterium | reverse complement strand
GTGGGCTTGGATTGTCTTCCTAAGACCGCTTGGCCTCCGACTTTACAGGTAACAGGCGGTCGGCTCCTGGGCATGGATAATGGTGATTCCACTGATTATGACTCATATAAAAGTAATAAGAGAAAGCATTTTAACGGCCGTCTTTTAGCCATGGTTAGAGCTAATGGAAAAGATGAAATAACTGTAGAAGCCAGACTTACCAGAGGTTATAATGACAGAATTCCGGTGCGTGAGATTAAAATAAGCTCAGATAAGCCACTGGTATTTGCCCCGGGTAATGAGACCATCACCGTAAAAGCGGAGATTTTCCCTGAAAATGCTACTGATAAGGACATTAAGCTTACTGCTGTTAATTCATCAGGTATTGAAGTGGATTTTCTTACTTTTTCCAATATGGTAAGGGGAGAGAACGGCAGCCTTACTGCAGACATTACTGCTATAGGAGACGGAACAGGCTACATCCGGGCTACTTCCAAGTCGGGTACCGGAAAGATTAAGAATATTTCCTGTATAGAGTATACAGCAACCGGATTTGGTTATCATTTTGTTAATCCTTATAAGTATGTATCCTGCGGACTTTTTGACAGGGTTATCGGGGATGTGGGTGCCGGAAATGATAAGGGGGTATCTACAGAGGAAAATGCTTACTCCGGAGCTATATATAAAAATATTGATTTCGGTGAATTCGGCTCTGATAAGATGACTATTGATCTTTTTACTTTTTCCGATTCCGTATACCATATAGATATGTACCTGGGTGAGCCGGATAACGGTGGTGAGCTGCTTACTACATTGGATTATAAAAAGCCCTGCATCTGGAATCAGTATCAGCCTGAGACCTACAAGCTGCCCAAGAGACTTAAAGGTCTGAAAACCATTGCGTTTATGGCCAATTGTAAGCTTCATATAAAGGGTTTTGAGTTTGCCAAGCAGGAAAAAGCCTTTTCAAAGATTAATGCTGCGGAATATGATTCCATACTGGGAGATTCTTATAAAGTAGGTGCGACTGCTGTTACCGAAATCGGAAATAACGTAGTGCTTGCCTTTGATAGTATGGACTTTGGCGAGAATGGAACAGAAAGGCTTGTGATTTATGGTAAGACCCAGCTGGACACTCTGACCATTCGCATGAAATTTACGGGAGATGGTATTGATAATACTCAGAATTATGCCATCAGCGGAGAAGGCGAAGTACATGAAATAAGGCTTGAAAAGCTTTGCGGTAAAGGAAAAATCGAGTTTATTTTCCTGCCGGGTACCAAATTCGATTTCTACGGTTTTGAATTTAAGGCTTGATATATTTCAAAAATGTAATATAATGTTATGGATTGTTATTAGGCAAAATTTAAAAATAAGGAGATTAGAAGATGAGTTTCAAGTCATTTTCAATGGAGCTTGCAGGTAGAACTCTGACAGTAGACGTAAACAGAGTAGCAGCTCAGGCTAATGGTGCGGCATTTATGCACTATGGCGACACAACAGTACTTTCAACAGCAACCGCTTCCGAAAAGCCAAGAGATGGAATCGATTTCTTCCCTCTTTCAGTTGAGTACGAAGAGAAGTTATACGCAGTAGGTAAGATTCCCGGTGGTTTTACACGCCGTGAGGGCAAGCCTACAGAGAACGCTATTTTGACATCTCGTGTTATCGATCGTCCTATGCGTCCTCTTTTCCCTAAGGATTACAGAAACGATGTTACATTGAACAATCTCGTTCTTTCCGTAGATCCTGAGTGCTCACCTGAGCTCACAGCTATGCTTGGTTCTGCCATCGCAGTAGCTATTTCAGACATTCCTTTCGACGGCCCATGCGCTACCACACAGGTAGGTATGATTGACGGTCAGTTCGTTATCAATCCTAATGCATCTCAGCTTGCAGTTTCTGATTTGAAGCTTACTGTTGCATCCACCAGAGATAAGGTTATCATGATTGAGGCCGGTGCAAATCAGGTCCCTGAGGCTAAGATGATCGAGGCTATCTATACAGCTGACGAGGTAAACAAGAAGGTTATCGCCTTCATCGATACTATCGTAGCTGAGGTAGGTAAGCAGAAGCATGAGTACACAAGCTGTGCTATACCTGAAGAGCTGTTTGCAGCTATTAAGGAGATTATCCCTCCTGCAGAGATGGAAGT
>JAZUFN010000191.1:0-17417 GCA_045640725.1 Lachnospiraceae bacterium | reverse complement strand
AGCGCTCTGGACCCTATGCTTACCCGCGAGGTATTGGAGGGCATGAAGAATCTGGCTCATTCAGGGACCACTATGATAGTAGTGACTCATGAGATGGATTTCGCCCGTGATGTGGCTGACAGAGTAATTTTTATGGAGGGTGGTCTGGTAGTGGAGGATTCTCCGGCAAAGGAATTTTTTGAGCATCCTAAATGTGAAAGAAGTGCTCAGTATATACAAAATTATTGATATTAACCCGGTAGATTACCGGAAGAGGATTGTATGAAAAGTAAAGAAGTAGGGAAAAAAGGCAATATTTTGGACAAGGTTTCTTTTAAACTTCTGTTTATTGTTATCGGAGGAGCGTTGTATGCCGCAGGCACCAATCTTTTCGTAGAGCCTGTTCATATCTTTAACGGTGGCTCGGTAGGTATAGCCCAGCTTATTGCCAGATTTGTAGTGATTGATGGCGTAAATGTTTATGCTATCTGTTATGCAGTCTTAAATATACCGCTTATGATATTGGCTTATAAAGGCGTAGGCGGAAAATTCTTTGTCCGTACGATTTTGGGCATAGCGTCTATTTCCATATTTGGTCTTTTGATTCCTGTAGCTGCGGAGCCTTTGGTACCTGAGCTGCTGACATCGGCAATTTTGGGTGGTGTCCTGACCGGTGTAGGTATTGGTCTGATTCTTATTACCGGAGGCTGTGGCGGAGGCCTCGATATAGTTGGTGTTTATTTTACCAAAAAGAATCCCGGCTTTTCTGTGGGAAAAGTCACAGTGGCAGGTAATCTTATCCTGTATCTGGTGGTTTTCCTGATATATAAAGATCCTACTGTAGTTATTTACTCTCTTATAGTTCTTTTTGGATGTGCTTTTGCCATAGACAAAGTGCATTACCAGAATATTAACATGCGAGTTATGGTATTTACCAAGGTGGATGGAGTGGATAAGGAGCTTATTAAGACCGGCCGAGGTGTCACCGAATGGCAGGGCGTGGGCGCTTATACTCAAAAAGATACTCATGTGCTGGTAACCTGTATCAACAAATACGAGGGAAGCGAATTTGAGGAAATCATACATTCCATCGATCCGGACGCTTTTATCATTGTTGATGAAAATATTAAAATATATGGTAATTTTGAAAAACGTGTATAGGGAGGCGAAAAATGGAAGCAGATTTTATTACAATGACTATTGGAAAAACAAAGAATATAGCCCTTATTGCTCATGATGGCATGAAGCCCAAGCTCATTGAGTGGTGTGAAGACAATAAGGATATATTAAAGCATCACTTTCTCTGCGGAACAGGCACTACGGCTCGCTTGATTACAGAGAAAACAGGCCTTCCGGTAAGGGCATACAATTCAGGCCCATTAGGTGGAGATCAGCAGATTGGAGCCAAAATAGTTGAGGGTAAAGTGGATTATGTAGTATTTTTCTCCGATCCTTTTACGGCTCAGCCTCACGACCCGGATGTAAAGGCTCTGTTAAGAATAGCATCTGTGTATGATATCCCTATTGCTAATACCCGGGCTACTGCAGATTTCATGCTTCATTCTGAGTATATGGATAAGGAATACCAGCATAAAGTCATTAACTTTGATAAGCAGGTAAGAGAACGTGCCAACGGAATGAAGTAGGATATTCAACAATAAAGACGGTTACTGACGAGGATCGTGATGAAAAAATTATCAAAGTTTTTGTCAGCAGTTTTACTGCTGACTTTTTTTACAGAAATATTGTCAGGTTGTGGCTCCACATACAAAAAAAGAGATACCATAGAGCCGCCAACATCATATTTGGATAAGGAATGTGACACCCTGGCATCACCCTGGAAAGAGCAGAATGCTGCCCGTCTGGCAGAGGTCATGAAAAAGGCAGAAAGCGGCCAGGATATAGTGATAGCTACTCTTGGTGGTTCCATTACCCAGGGAACAATATCCACAGGTAAAAGGGACAGCGAGATAAAAAACAGACGCCCTTATGCGGATATTTTCTTCGAGTGGTGGGAAAAGACCTTTCCTGATGTAAAGGTGACAAAGGTGAATGCAGGAATAGGCGGCACCAATTCCTACCTGGGGGTGCATAGAGTAGAAGAAGATGTTCTTTATGCTCATCCGGATCTGGTATTAATCGAATATTCTGTTAATGACGGTAACGATTTGACCTACAAAAAATCGTATGAAAGTCTGGTGAGAAAGCTCCTATACATGGATGATGCCCCTGCTGTCATGTTACTTTTTATGGCACAGTCAAGCGGTGCTTCAGCCCAGGGGGTACATTCGGATGTGGGTATACTTTACGAGCTTCCTATGGTGTCCTATAAAAATGTAATGGAACACCTGTACAAAAACGGCTTTTCAGAGGCAGACATGTCTTCAGACTCCTCCCATCCTTCAGTACTGGGCCATGCTATTGTAGGCGAGATGATTTGGAGATACCTGAATAATGTCTATGAAAAAGTGGACAGCTACAAAGCTTACAAAACCCCGGAAGTAGAGAGTTCTACTCGTGTCGCATATCAGAATGCATGTATGCTGGGCAGCGACGATATAAAGGCAGATAATCCGGGCTCTTTTACAGAAGGGGGCCACAGCGTAGTCTGGGATGATTGCTGGACATCTGACGGTGGTGAAGGCATTACTTTTACCCTGTCCTTTAAGACACTGGGCTTCCTTTTTTACCGCACCACCAACAGCACTTTTGGCACCTATGAGGTCATTATCGATGGGAAAAATTACGGTAAAATGGCAGCTTACAAGTCTAATGACTGGGGCAATTACGGTTACACCATGGAATTCAAGACATACGATGAAGAGGCTGAACATACGGTAACCATCAGACCTTGCGAGGGAGAGGAAGGTAAAAAATTTACCATTATCAGGCTTTTAGTAGGACGTGAATAAGGAGGCAGAGATTTGACTCCCAAGGAAAAGAAAAGAATAGCCGATATTTTGGCAATTTTGGACAAGCAATACGGGACGGATGCCTATTGCTTTTTGGAATATAAAAATGCCTATCAGCTTTTGGTGGCTACCATACTTTCAGCCCAATGCACTGACAAGAGGGTGAATATGGTGACCAAGCATCTTTTTAAGCATTATCCGGATCCTGCTGCTCTCATGAATGCAGATATAGCTGAGCTGGAGGATGAGATACACGAGCTGGGCTTTTTTAGAAGCAAGGCGGCCAACCTTAAGGCTATGGCGA
The DNA here is from genome assembly GCA_045640725.1 of Lachnospiraceae bacterium. GTDB lineage: Bacteria > Bacillota > Clostridia > Lachnospirales > Lachnospiraceae > RGIG3528. Next base: position 14,222 of record JAZUFN010000191.1, on the reverse strand, counting down.
CCCGGCTGGTAACAGAGTTCAATTCAGAGGTGCCAAGCTCCATGGAAGACCTGACTTCTCTGGCAGGAGTGGGGAGAAAGACTGCCAATGTTATCAGAGGCAATGTATATGGCATTCCATCTATAGTGGTAGATACCCATGTGAAGCGTATTTCCAACAGACTGGGGCTCACTACATTAAAAGAACCGGAAAAAATTGAGCACGATCTGGAGGCAAAAATACCGGAAGATCATTGGATACTTATTAATATTCATCTTATTACTTTTGGACGAGAAATCTGCAAGGCGCAGAACCCTAAATGTGACATGTGTTTTTTACGGGAGTATTGTGTTGAACATGGGAAAAATTCGTAGTATAGCATTTACAACTATATTATTGACCATATTGCTGGCGGGAGCCTGTACGGCAGAAAAAAACGGCGGTGGTGACAAGGGGACTACTATGACACCGGGAGTGACTGCTGACAGCACTCCGAGCAGTGTGCCTGAGGTCACTTCTGCTCCGGACAATACCCCTGCATCCAGCGCTACTCCTATGCCTACTGCCAGCAATACTCCTACACTCACGCCTACGGCCCTTCCTGTTGTGGATGCTTTACAGGTAAGCGATGAATTGGCTGATTTGGCCATAGGAGTTTTTTCGCAGGAGCTTTTGACTGAGCTGGGATTGGCTTCAGTGGGGGACAAGGAGACTGTCCTTAAGGTATGGAACTGGGTTAAGGAAAATGTAAAGAGTGGGGAGGATCGGAAGCTGGGCAGTGAGAAAAAATATGCTTATGCAGGCCTAACCGAGAAAAAAGGCGGTATAGTCACCCAAAATGCCCTTTTTGCCCTGCTTCTGGAAGAATACGGTATTCAGCATGTAGCAGTAAGTGCTAAGGATGCAAAATATAACCACAGCTGGAATATCTGTAAAATAGATGAAAACTGGTATCATTTTGACTATTTTAAGCCTGAAAAGGGGAATTATATCTGCTTCATGCAGAATGATGAACAGGTAAAAGCCATGACTATGGATCTTTATCCTGACTTTAATTACTATGATTTGGCCGAAGGGCTGCCGATGCGAAATGGCCAGGCTCTTTATAACGGCTATATGGAGAAATGGATAGGAGAGCCGGAACTGTCTCTGACTGAAGCTCAGATTCAGAGCAAGCTTAAGGAACTTAAAGTCCTTTATCCATCCGGAAAATACTGGAATAGCGGTGGAGTGACAGATAAGCCTTGTGACCATAATGCACCATACACAAACGGCAAGCAGATTAAAAACTGTAATAAATATGTAAGTATACTTAACAGGGTTTATGTTCATGGCGGTGCAGGGAGCCAATGTCTTGGATTTGGCAGCCTCTTAAGTGATTATGTTTTTGGTACCGAGGCCGGGGTATATGCCTTTACCGATTATGATGATCTGCGGGTGGGAGACCTGTTCAGAATAATGGTCAAGCCCAATTCGCTTAATAAGTACTATCATACGGCTATGATTATTGAAAAAAATCAGGATTACGTCCTGGTAGCGGAAGTTAATTATGACTTTGACAGCTGCAAAATCAGGTGGGGAGGCAAGTACACAAGGGAGTTTTTGGAAGCCAGAGGCACCTGGTATATAGGAAGGGAATATAATCTGATAGAAGAAAAAAATGAGCCTTAAAAAAATGAGCCTTAAAACGGCTCATTTTTGATTGCTTCAAGTTTTGATATCAGGCTGGGAGCAGTAAGTGAATTTAGTGCTGTGGCTTTTTCAGCGAGGGTGTCTATATCGTTGATGCGTCCGGTACGTCGGTAGAGCTTGGCCAGATTTACATAAGACTCGGAAACATCAGTACCTGTGGAAACGGCAAATTCCAGCACACAGATGCTTTTATCCAAATAGCCTGCATCGTAAAGGAGGCGGCCGTATTTATTCAGGGTCCTGGCAAGTTTTGTATAGCAGGCGTCATATTCGGAGAGAAGTGGCAGATTGGCAGTCCCGTAGCTTAATTTCAGGTCAGTATTGGATATTCCTGTAAGATTTACTATTTTTCTATTGGATAAATCTGACAGCTCATCCTCACACGCCAGGATTTCCTCGCTAAAATCGCCTGATTTACTTGCTATATCACCGGGGATTGTGATAAAATTAAGTGTTGACAGATCCTTTCTTGGGGTCATATTAGACTCTCGTTCTCGGGCCATATAATCTTCTGCTTCCTTTTTTTCGGAGCGATTGGACCGGGATACTGAGGACTGGATTACGAAGACTATAAAGATAGTCATAATAAAAAATACGGGGATGCCCATTTTTATACCTCGTGTACTAGGAGTAAGTTATGAACAGAAAGACAAGAAAAATTGTTTCCGCAGTTATTGTAGTATTTTTAGTGCTTGCAATGCTTATACCCATGCTGGCCGGTCTGGCGGGGTGATAGCTGCTTTTAATCATAGTTTTATGGAGGGGTTTTGTCAATGAAAGATGGCAAACTTTCAGAGGTGGCATTTAAGCGCAGTGTGCTGATGCCTTTAAAAAAAATAAATGGCCGAAATGACAGCCCCATTGTTATGAAGACGGCAGTGCTTACAGGCAATGAAGAAGGAGTGGCTTATCTGGCTGTAGTCAGAGCAATGAATGCGCTGGCAGCAGCAGGAGCGGAGCCTCAGGGGCTTACGATTACCTTCAGTTTGCCCGGTGAATTTTTGGATGATACAAACAGATTTCTGAACGGTGCAGCACCCGACCCTACAGAAAATGGGGTCAAGGCCCTCATGGCGGAGGTGGAAAGAGCTCTGGTCGGGAAAAATGTGACGATTTCCGATATAGCCGTGGAAGTTACGAAAAACAGCCTGATAACTGTGGCAGTGACGGCCTGCGGACAGAAGAGAGAGATGAGACCTGTAAAGGGGAAAAATATAGTCATGGTGGGGCTGGCGGCAGCGGCAGGCTCCGCTATGTTAAGCATTAAACACAAGTCCCGTTTGATTGGCAAATATAACAGAGATTTCCTGACTGCTGCAGACGCACTCTTACAGGAAGCGGATGTAAGCAGGAAAATACACCACACCCTGCAGAAGGAAGAATATGCTACTGTGCTGGTGCCTGTCAGTGACGGAGGCATTTTCGGAGCGATATGGTCTCTTTGTGACAGCCTGGAATGTGGCTGCGAAATCGAAATCAAAGACATTGCCATAAAGCAGGTAACTATAGAAATATGTGAGTTTTTTGATGTGAACCCTTATATAATGCTGGGAGACGGAGCCTTTATCTATGTTACTGATAAAGAAGCTGATCAGCTGGAAGAGGGAGTTATTATCGGTCATCTTACTGACAATGCCGACAGAGTAGTTAGAAGTAAGGAGACCAGATCTTTTCTCACTCCGGTGAGAGAGGATGCATACTATGAGTGCAGATAGATTGGAATAAGAAAGGACGATAAAATGAGAGAGAAAATATTACATGCTATTGCAAAAAATTCTAAGATTTCCACAGCGGACCTGGCTCTTATGCTGGGAGTAAGCGAGGCAGCAGTAAAGGCAGAGATTCAGGCTCTGGAAGAGGAGCATATTATCTGTGGCTATCCAACACTTATTAACTGGGACTTCGCTGATGATGAGAGAGTTACAGCCATTATCGAGGTAAAGGTTACCCCTCAGCGAGGACGTGGTTTTGATCGCATTGCAGAGCGTATATATAAATTCGATGAGGTGTCTACACTATACCTTGTATCAGGTAATTTTGACCTGGCTGTTATTATTGAAGGCAAGAGCATGAGAGAAGTGGCTTCTTTTGTATCCGACAAGCTGGCGCCTCTGGAGGCTATTCTTTCTACTTCCACCAACTTTATCCTGAAGAAGTATAAGGAAAACGGTATGCCTCTGGTGAATGCTTCCAATGAGGATGAAAGATTACTTGTAACACCATAAAATCAGGCTGAAAGGATGCTTTATTAAGCTAACAAATAAATGAGAGATCCATTAAATAAAAAAGTAAAAGAAATTAAGCCCTCCGGTATCAGAAAGTTTTTTGACGTGGTAAAGGAGATTGAAGGCGCCATTTCCCTGGGTGTAGGTGAGCCGGATTTTGAGACTCCCTGGCATATCAGAGAAGAAGGTATTTATGCACTGGAACGCGGCAAGACCATTTACACCAGCAATGCCGGTCTTATAGAGCTGCGCGAAGAAATCGCTGCATATCTCGCCCGCAGATATGACTTGCACTACGACCCCAATGGAGAGATTCTGGTGACTATCGGTGGCTCTGAGGCTATTGACGGTGCTCTTCGTGCCATGATTGATGCCGGGGATGAGGTACTTATTCCGGAGCCCTGTTATGTATCCTATGATCCTTGTGTAGTGCTGGCAGATGGTGTTCCGGTAGCCATCCCTCTGAAGGAAGAAAACAAATTTAAGCTGACTAAAAAAGAGCTGGAAGATGCTATTACAGACAAGACCAAGATACTGATTATGCCATTTCCCAACAATCCTACAGGTGGTATTATGACTCGTGAGGATTTACAGGATATATGTGATGTAGTCATTCGGCATGATCTTTTTGTTATATCGGATGAGATATATTCTGAGCTTACATACGGACGTGAACATGTTTCCATCGGATCCTTCCCGGGCATGAAGGAAAGAACTATTGTCATCAATGGCTTTTCCAAATCATATGCCATGACAGGCTGGAGAATGGGATATGCCTGTGGACCAAAGGAAATCTTAAGTCAGATGACAAAGATACACCAGTTTGCCATTATGTGTGCACCATCTACATCCCAGTATGCAGCTATCGAGGCCCTGCGTAACGGCGACGCTGATGTAGAGCGCATGAGAGAAGCATATGACGAAAGAAGAAGATATCTGGTAGCGAGACTCAATAAAATGGGCCTTCATACTTTTGAGCCTGAAGGGGCATTTTATGTTTTCCCCAGCATTAAGAGTACAGGCTTTACATCGGAGGAGTTTGCAAATGCCCTGTTACATGAGGAAAAGGTGGCAGTAGTGCCCGGCACGGCTTTTGGTGACAGTGGAGAGGGCTTTTTGCGTATATCTTATGCATACTCCTTGGAGGCGCTTAAGACAGCTTTGGACCGTATTGAGCATTTCATGGAGAATCATAAAGCATGAGTCCGGAAAAGGGAAAAATCAAAATGAATATTGTCCTGTTGGAGCCGGAAATACCGGCCAATACCGGAAATATAGGCAGGACTTGTGTGGCTACAGGCAGCAGTCTGCATCTGATAAAACCTTTGGGTTTTGACATCTCAGATAAAGCAGTTCGAAGAGCCGGTATGGACTACTGGAAGGATTTGGACCTGCACGTATATGAGGATTACGAGGAATTTTTGGAAAAGAATGGTCATCCTCGGGTGTTCATGGCTACCACTAAGGCACAAAAGGCCTATACAGAGGTGGCTTTTCCGGAGGATGCATTTATTATGTTTGGCAAGGAAAGTGCCGGTATTCCAGAGGAAATTCTTTTAGACAATAGAGAGACCTGTATCAGAATACCTATGGTAGGAGACATCAGATCCCTCAATCTTTCAAATTCTGCTGCAGTGGTGCTTTATGAAGCCCTGCGACAAAACGATTTTTGCGGCATGAATATGAAAGGTCAGCTTCACAGACATACATGGTAAGGGGAAGAAAATAGAACATACACAGGAATTGTGTACAGATACAGAGATGAATTCAAAAGCGATTAAAATTCTTGAATATAATAAAATATTGGAGCAGCTGGCCAAGTGCGCCGGAAGTGCAGGCGGACGTCATATGTGCGAAAAGCTGCTGCCATCTACGGACTATGATGATATTATCAGGGCTCAGCAGGAGACAGAGGATGCTTTGTCCCGTATTTTCAAAAAAGGCAGATTGTCCTTCAATGGAGTGCCGGATATCAGAGGCGATATTAAGCTGCTGGAGGTAGGATCTTCTTTGCTGGCCTCCGAACTGCTTAAAATATCATCAGTGCTTACAGCTACTCTCAGGGTAAAAAGCTATGGCTACTCCGGAGCTGAGGATGCAGTGCAGGATTCACTGTCAGAAAGATTTGAGCTGTTGGAGCCATTGTCTCCTCTGAACAATGAGATTCAGAGATGCATTATCTCTGAAGAAGAGATAGCAGATGATGCCAGTCCTGAGCTTAAACACATAAGACGCCAGATGCAGTTGATTAATGACCGCATCAGGGAGCAGTTAAATAAGATTGTGAACAGCAATCAGGATCGTCTGCAGGATACGTTAGTTACCATGAGAAACGGCAGATATTGCCTGCCTGTAAAAAGTGAATACAAGTCATCTTTTGATGGGATGGTCCACGACCAGTCGGCCAAAGGCAGTACTGTATTTATTGAGCCTGCGATAGTGGTTAAGCTGAATAATGAGCTGGCAGACCTTTACTTAAAGGAGCAAAAGGAGATTGAGAAAATCCTGGCCGCCCTTTCGGCAGAAGCAGGATCTTTTACAGCAGCTCTTAAGTATGATATTGATACGCTTACCGAGCTGGATTTTATTTTTGCTAAGGGTATGCTGGCTAAAAACATGAAGGCTACCCGTCCGGTTTTTAACAGAGATAAGTATATCAACCTGAAAAAGGCGAGACATCCTCTTATTGACCCCAAGAAAGTGGTCCCTACCAATGTATACCTGGGGCAGGACTTCAATCTGCTTATCGTAACAGGCCCCAATACCGGTGGTAAGACGGTTACGCTTAAGACGGTAGGTCTTTTTACCCTTATGGGGCAGGCCGGTCTTCACATCCCCGCAGATGAAAACAGCCAGCTGTCGGTATTTACTGAGGTTTTTGCTGATATAGGAGATGAACAGTCTATTGAGCAGTCATTGTCGACCTTCTCGTCTCATATGACCAATATAGTCTATATTTTGAAGAGAGCAGATAAGAATTCTTTATGCCTTTTTGATGAGCTGGGAGCAGGTACCGATCCTACTGAGGGCGCAGCCTTGGCCCAGGCGGTGCTTATGACATTGCATAATAAAAATATACGCGTAGTAGCCACTACTCACTATGCAGAGCTTAAAATTTTTGCATTGACTACTCCTGGTGTTACAAATGCCTGCATGGAGTTCGATGTAGAGACTTTACAGCCCACCTACAGGCTGCTAATAGGTATTCCGGGTAAGTCAAATGCCTTTGAGATATCCAGAAAACTGGGGCTTACTGACGATGTTATTCAGATGGCCAACTCCTTTATTGGCACCAAGGATCGCAATTTTGAAGATGTAATTGCAGATCTGGATATTCGTCGTATGAAGATGGAGCAGGATGAGGAGCGTATAGCGTCTGATCGGAGAGCTGCAGAGGAATATAAACGTCGTTATCAGGAAAAAAGTGAAAAATTGCAGGCTTCTCAGGATAAGATTCTTCGTGAAGCTAATGAAAAGGCCAAGGCCATTATGTCTGATGCCAAGGAATACGCAGACGAGGCTATTAAGCGTCTGAATAAGATGGGGGCCGACTGGTCACTTAAGGAGATGGAAGCTGAGCGTTCGGCTCTTCGTGATCGTCTGGGAGAAAATGAAAAGGCTCTGGCTGTGAAAAAACAGCAGCCCAAGGCTGGCGGTAATGCTCCCAAGGAAATTTTGGCAGGTGACGTAGTAAGGCTTCTTTCCCTTAATATTACCGGAACCGTTATTACAGTACCGGACAGCAGGGGGATGATGACTGTTCGTGCCGGTGCTATGCAGACAAAGGTCCACAAAAATGACATCGAGTGGGTACAGCATGCGGAGAAGCAGAAGCAGGGCAATGGCGCTGCCAAAACAGGTCAGGGCTCTGTGGGCATCAGTAAGGCGCTTACCATTCATCCCGACCTGAATCTGGTAGGAATGAGAGTGGATGAGGCTTTACCTGTACTGGATAAATATTTGGATGATGCATATCTTTCTCACATCGAAAAGGTCACAATTATTCACGGTCGCGGTACAGGAGCGCTGAAGGAGGCAGTACATCAGAAGCTTAAAAAGACAAAGTATGTAAAAAGCTACAGACTGGGTGCTTTTGGTGAAGGTGACGCAGGCGTTACGGTAGTAGAATTCAGATAGTATTTTTTAGGAGGTAGTTATGTCAGACAAACAGAGAGTATTGGTGGTAGACGATGATGAAAGTATCGCTGAGCTTATCACTCTGTATCTGAATAAGGAGTGCTACGAGACAGAGGTGGCATCCGATGGTCCTGAGGCTCTGGAAAAGTTTGAAAAGTTTGCACCTGAGCTGGTTTTACTGGATATTATGTTGCCGGGAATAGATGGCTATGAAGTTCTGCGTCAGATCAGAAAAAACTCGAAGATTCCTGTTATTATGCTTTCTGCCAAGGGTGAAGTTTTTGACAAGGTGCTGGGACTGGAGCTGGGAGCAGACGATTATATGGGGAAGCCCTTTGACCCAAAGGAATTATTGGCCAGAGTGAAGGCTGTTTTGCGAAGAGCAGCTGTTGAGCCCGTAGCTCCCGTAGAAAAACAGAAGCCTTCGGGAGATATTGCAGAATTCCCCGGACTTATCATTAACAAGACCAATTATACGGTCACATATCTGGGGAATCGTGTGGATATGCCTCCCAAAGAGCTGGAACTGCTTTATTACCTGGCAGTTAATCCCAATCGTGTTTTTACCAGAGAGCAGCTCTTGGACAAAATCTGGGGATATGACTATATCGGCGATACAAGAACAGTTGACGTACATGTAAAACGTGTCAGAGAAAAGATTAAGGACGGGGAAAATTGGAGATTATCCACTGTCTGGGGTGTAGGATACAAATTCGAGGTTGACTGATGAACAGAATATCAGTAATTCTTAGATATTTAATAGCATATATTTTCCTGGTGGTGGCTATGTATGTGCTGCTGAATACTTTGGGATTTAAACTTATGAAAAATTCCCTGATAAAGGCAGAGCAGGCCAGACTGACAGAGCAGGCCAGAATACTTGTGGATGATTATCTTTTGGATTACTACGGAGCATCGCTTAAGATTGATGAGGTGGAAAGCTATCTGGGCATTGCCGCAGAGGCTAGCGATACAGTGATTTGGATGATGAACAATCAAAGTGTTATTATCGTGGACACTGATAAATATGCCGCTTATGTTAAGGTAAATAATTATATTACGGATTTTTTGGATAAACCATCCATCACTGATTTGTACGTAGAGGGCATTACCAGAAATAACGTGCTGGCTGTTACCGTTCCGGTTAAGGTAGGGGGAAGCCAAAAAGGATATTTGTCGCTGTTAAAGGATATGGATAGCATCTATTCCAACGGTGTTTATTATACTGATTTCGTAAATGTCTGCGTTTTGGCTTTTTTGCCCATCATGTTTATTGTAGTTGTTATTTTGTATGTGACAGCGATATACCCGATACAGAAGCTGACCAGGTCTACCAAAAATTTCGTAGAGTCTAAATTTAAAGATGAGTTCGTAGGAGATTATCCTCATGAGCTGGCGACTCTGGGTGGTACGGTGAAGTATATGGGCAATCGTCTGAAAAATACAGATGAGGTACAGCGTAAATTTTTATCCAATGTTTCTCATGATTTCAGATCACCTCTTACCTCTATCAGGGGCTATTTGGAGGCTATGAAGGACGGTACTATACCTGTAGAACAGCAAGAAAAGTACTTTGATATAGTGCTTTATGAAACGGATCGACTTACAAAGCTCACTTCCAACCTGCTTCAGTTAAATAATATCGATGATAATGGGCTTATGCTCCATATTGAAATATTTGATATAAATCATATGATAAGGCAGATATCCCAGACATTTGAGGGAATATGCAAAAAGAGGAAAATTAAATTACGATTAGAGTTTTACCGAAAGGAAGCATTGGTATCTGCGGATCCTGACAGAATCCAGCAGGTAATCTACAATCTGCTGGATAATGCCATTAAATTTTCATCTGATGACTCAGAAATAACCCTTTCTACTGAGGAAAAGGGAAATAAGGTTTTTGTCGGCGTAAAGGATAGAGGTCGGGGGATATCAAAGGATGCCATAGGTAAGATATGGGAGAGATTTTATAAAGAAGATACATCCCGTGGTCGTGATAAAAAAGGGTCGGGCTTAGGACTTTCTATTGTTAAAGAAATTATTGATGCACATAATCAAAACATCTCTGTAGTAAGTACAGAAGGTGTAGGTACAGAGTTTATATTCACTTTGAAATCGGCACTCTAGAGGACTATTATGGCAAATAATGAAATGCAAGAACTAAATAATATTAACCGGGAAGATGAATTTATTCAGGAAAAAATCAAGAATAAGCGTAAGCAAAAGGTGTTAAGAACGATTTTTTCCTTGATATTTGTGTTGCTTTGCGGCCTGGTATTTGGCTTTGCAGTACGTATGGCTATGATTTTTACTGACGGTAGGCTTAAGGATCTTTTTGGAGCCTTGGAAAAGACTCCGACTCCTATGGAGACTCAGCCGCCAACAGGCTTGCCTGCAACCGGCACACCGGATCCTACAGGCCCTGTAGTGTCATCAGTGCCGGTATCACTTACACCTGTGCCGACACTGGCAGAGTTCTCTCCGGCACCTACTTTGGCGCCTATAGAAGGGGAAATCGAAGTAGGAGTGGTGGATCCTTCCATGCCACATCCGGATTTCGGCTATGCAGGCTTTTACAAAGAGGTTTCTGCTCTGACTGACGCTGTAAGACCACAGGTGGCTGAAATTAATGCAGCCAAGACTATAGTAGACTGGTTTGGTAACAGCAGCTATGTTAACAGCCAGACTTCAGGGCTTGTTATAGCCAATAACGGCCAGAATCTTTTGCTGCTGGCAGACTATAATGTAGTGGCAGATTCTGATTATGTAAATGTGAGACTCTTGGGAAAAGAGCTTGAAGGCACCATTTATAACTATGATGCAGAGTATGGCCTGGCAATCATTGCTGTGGATTTTTCCCTTTTCTCTGAAGAGGAAAGAAATAATATGAAGTATGCCAAGCTGCTACCGGATGATAGTATCAGGACCGGAAGCCCTGTTGTAGCTATAGGTAATGCCAATGGATATGCAGGCTCCATAGCTTTTGGGATGATTAGCGGATCGGGCTACAAAACCTATGTAACCGATGGTATGCTTAAATATTTTACTACTGACTGGGTGGATTATAAGAATTCAGGGGCTTTTATCTATGATATGAGAGGGGCTGTATGCGGTATGATTACCCATACTTTCAAACAGAATTCGGATGACGGTATAACTACCTGTATATCGTTAGATAGTGTAAAAGACGTGATTACAGCTCTTATAAATGGTAGGTCTCTAAGTACTCTTGGCGTGGTGGCGGGAGATTTGACAGGGGCCATCTCAGCAAAGTCGGGTGTAAATAGTGGTATTTATGTGAGGGACGTAAAATCAGGCTCTCCGGCTGCCGGTGTGGGTATACGCCCTGGTGATATCATCACTGCTATTAATGAACAAGGCGTAAAAAGTGCATCGGACCTGGCCATGTATCTAACCAGAATGGTGCAAAACGAATATTTAACCATAGATTATCGAAGAGTAGAAGAAAATAGTATTAATGATCAGCGTGTAGTGGTGATGCCGACGATAAAGGTTATTACGCCCGATCAGAAAGGAAATCAATGAAATATATTAAGGATATGAGAGATGGGGATAACATCCGGGACGTCTACCTCTGTAGAAAGAAGGAAATCGGCAAAAAACAGTCAGGAGATGATTATTTTGCCCTTACTTTGACAGACAAGACGGGCTCTGTGGATGGTAAAATCTGGAATACTGCCAATCCTGCAGTAGGCGAATTTGAGGGCGGAGACTATGTTTATGTAGAGGGCTTTATTAAGCTTTTCAATCAGCGGCCTCAGCTGACTATAAACAGACTGCGTAAATGTCAGGAGGGAGAGTACGATGAAAATGAGTACCTGCCTACTTCTGAAAAAGACATTAGTACCATGTACAGAGAGCTTATGGCCTACATTAAGTCGGTAGAGAATCCTTACCTTAAGAAGCTTCTGGATAGTATATTTATTGAGGACCGGGTAGAGGCTAAGGCTTTTTCAGAACATTCTGCTGCCAAGACCATTCATCATGCTTTTAAGGGAGGGCTTTTGGAGCATTCCCTGTCTGTAACCAAGCTTTGTGCCGGATTTGCAGAGAATTACCCGTTCTTAAATCGTGATTTAATTATTTCGACAGCTATGATACATGATATCGGAAAGCTTATAGAACTTTCTGATATGCCTGAAAATGACTATACTGACGAAGGGCAGCTGCTGGGGCATATTTATATGGGAGCAGAGTTTGTATCCAGGCGTATTGACGGTATTCCGGGCTTCCCTCAGAAGCTGAAGAACGAAGTGCTTCATTGTATTCTGGCACACCATGGAGAATTGGAGTATGGCTCGCCTAAAAAGCCTGCCCTGGCTGAAGCAATGGCTCTTTCTATGGCGGACAATCTGGATGCCAAAATGGAGACACTTAAGGAGCTTTTCTCTACTGCAGGTGATGAGGGCTGGCTGGGTTTCCAGAAAAGTTTTGAAAGTAATGTGAGAAAAACATCTACATGGACTGAAAACTAAATGAGGATTATCAGATAATTATGATTAAAAATGATCTCATAACATTAAAGATTGAGAATCTGGGCAATGAAGGAGAAGGCATCGGAAAAGTGGATGGCCTTCCCCTTTTTGTTAAGGGCGCCGTGCCCGGAGATGAAATAGTGGCCAGGGTACTTAAGGATAAGAAAAGCTATGCCTTTGCCAAAATTGAGGAAATAATAACTCCTTCTTCTGACAGGGTAGAGCCCAAATGCCCTGTGGCGGGACGGTGCGGAGGCTGTCAGATACAGCATCTTGCTTATGAAAAGCAGCTGGAAATGAAGGCACAAAAGGTCTTTGACTGTTTGAACAGATTGGGAGGTATTGAAGCAGAGCGACTTTTAGCCATAAGAGAAGATATTATAGGTATGGAAGAGCCTTGGTATTATAGAAATAAAGCGCAGTATCCCTTTGGTGTATCCAAAGATGGTCAGGTGCAGCTGGGCTTTTATGCTTATCACTCTCATAATATCATCGAAAATGACGAATGCATGATCGAGAATCCTATTTGTGCCACTATCCTAAAGCTGGTAAGAAAAACTGTTGAAAAGTATCATGTGGCTGTATATGACGAAGAGAAGCACAAGGGAATCATGCGCCATTGCCTTATCAGGTCCGGAAGAGCTACAGGTGAGGTTATGGTCTGCCTGGTAGTAAATGCCACTGCCAAGCAGATAAAGAATGATTTTTCTCAGGCGTCACCTTTTATGCAGGAGCTGATTACAGGCTTAAAAGAGGAAGTGCCGGGCTTCGCTTCACTTTGTATAAATACTAATACAGAGAAGACCAATGTAATACTGGGAAAAGAGCTTTATCCTGTATATGGTCCTCTATATATTACGGATAAAATCGGAGAGGTAGCCTTTCATATTTCGCCCCTTTCTTTCTATCAGGTGAATCCTGTCCAGACCAAAAAGCTATACGACAAAGTCTTGGAATATGCTGGTCTTACAGGTGTAGAAAACGTCTGGGACCTCTACTGCGGCATAGGTACCATCTCTCTTTTTCTGGCTCAGAAAGCGGCCAAGGTAATCGGGGTGGAGATAGTTCCTGCAGCCATTGAAAATGCCAAGGAAAATGCGGCTTTGAATGGCTTTACCAATGCCGAATTCTATGTAGGAGCAGCTGAAGACATAGCTCCTCGGCTTGTCAAAAAGTTAAATCCTGATGTAATTTGCGTCGACCCACCCAGAAAGGGCTGTGACGAGAGCCTGCTGGCCCTTCTGCTGAAGCTGGCTCCCCAGCGTATTGTCTACGTCTCCTGTGATCCGGCCACCTTGGGCAGAGACGTAAAGATACTGACTCAGGGCGGCTATGAGCTGACCAAATATTGTCCCGTGGATCAGTTCTGCCATTCGGGGCATGTGGAGACGGTTTGCTTATTGTCCAAACTTCATGAAGCAAAGCATCATGTGAGTGTGAAGCTGGATATGGATGAGATGGATTAGAGCTTGCAGAAAACTTTAATCTTCCTAAGACTGAGAATTCTAGACAGCCACAGTGTCCGAAGGAAAAGGAAGAGGCGATTATTGAAGCGCTGAGAAGTTTTAGCATATACCTTGCCAAGTGCAAGAATAACGGCACAAGATATAGCTAATTTTAATGCGCAGTATCCGTTGATGACAGTAAAAAAGACAACAGCATTTCACGACAGGTTTCTAATTATAGATGG
>JAZUFN010000190.1:0-2290 GCA_045640725.1 Lachnospiraceae bacterium | reverse complement strand
TAATTGACACACTTTTCCCTAAAAGTGTGTCAATTAGATACGTCCCCCTGTCACAAATGTGTCAAACAGATACGTCCCCCTGTCACAAATGACTCAGAGTTTCTATTTATTCTACATCCTGAAGCGCTGCGAAGTCCTCTTCGCCTGTTCTGATCTTAACGACCTTCTCAACAGGATATACGAAAATCTTGCCGTCTCCGATATGTCCTGTATACAGTGCTCTCTTGGCAGCAGCAATTACGTCGCTTACAGGAATCTTGGATACTACTACCTCTACTTTTACCTTTGGAAGAAGGGTAACATCCATCTCTACGCCTCTGTATCTCTCGCCGGCACCCTTCTGTACGCCGCATCCCATTACCTGAGTAACTGTCATACCGGTTACACCCAGGTCGTTCAGTGCTTTCTTCAGGCCATCATACATGGAGAGCTTGGCAATAATAACCACCTTGCTGATACCTGTTGCTGGCAGTGGATTAACCACAGGTACTGCATGCTCCTTAACTACTTCAGAAGCCTTGTCGTAATCTCCTGTACCGAGAGATGTATTTTCATTAATATCCATAGTCATGGTATTGGAAATATCCATGATAGAGAAGCCTGCGTATGCACTTGGAAGACCATGCTCTGTAGAATCCAGACCAATGATTTCCTCTTCTTCTGTTACTCTGAGACCAAAAATAGCCTTGATTACAACGAAAGCGATTGTAATAGTAATAGCGGTCCATGCAAGTACTGCTACTATACCCAGGCACTGGATACCCAGGAGCTTTGCACCGCCGCCATAGAAAAGGCCTGTCATTACTTCGCCCTCACTGTCAGCAATGCTATACCCCGGAGCGCTTGTAGTAGCAAAAAGACCAACAGCGATAGTACCCCAGATACCGTTCATAAAATGAACAGCAACAGCACCTACAGGGTCATCAATATGAAGCACATTATCCAGGAACCATACACCGAAGCAAACCAGTAGACCGGAAACAGCACCGATTATAATTGCGCCTGTAGCATCTGTAACATCGCATGGAGCAGTGATAGCTACAAGACCTGCCAGTGAAGCATTGAGACACATGGAGATATCAGGCTTACCAAACTTAATCCAGGTAAATACCATACATACTACTGTGGCAATAGCAGGAGCAATAGTTGTAGTTACAAATACAGATGCCAGCTGATCAAGTGTAGTACAAGCTGCACCATTAAAGCCATACCAGCCCAGCCAGAGAATGAATACGCCGAGGGCACCAATAGGAAGATTGTGGCCTGGGAAAGCGTTAACCTTCTTTACCTTGCCATGCTCATCTTTTACGAATTTACCGATACGAGGTCCTAAAATAGCTGCGCCGATAAGAGCTGCAGTTCCACCTACCATATGAATAGCAGTGGAACCTGCAAAATCATGAAAGCCCAGATCTGAAAGCCAGCCTTCTCCCCAAATCCAGTGGGCCTCAATAGGATAAATAACTGCTGAGATTACTGCTGAGTATACGCAGTAGGAAAGGAATTTTGTACGCTCAGCCATAGCACCGGAAACGATAGTAGCTGTAGTCGCACAGAATACCAGGTTAAATACGAAATTGGACCAGTCAAACTATGCAAATTTTGTAAAAATACAAAAGCCGGGCCTTCCGATAATGCCTACCAGGTCCTCTCCAAAAAGAAGACCAAAACCAATAAGAATAAAAGTAACTGTACCTATACAGAAATCCATGAGATTTTTCATCAGGATGTTACCTGTATTTTTAGCTCTGGTGAAGCCTGCTTCTACCATGGCAAAGCCTGCCTGCATCCAGAAAACCAGTGCGGCACCTATCAGAAACCACACTCCAAAAAGTTCTTCATGTAATGATTCAAGTGTCATATTTTATCCTTTCTGCCGGAGGCAAAGGATGCCTGTCCGGCGAGGACTATCATAAGCTTTCGTCAGAAAGCGCGTCCCCTTTTATCCTTTCTGCCCCCTCATATTCATGGAAAGCTAAAAGGCGCAACCACTCAATGAGTAATTGCGCCTTTGCATTTTGATTCAGTTAATTAATTACTTTGTGTAGAAAAGCATATCTGCATAGCTTGGATATGGAAGTGCTCCTGCAGGCATCTCAGCTTCAGCTTCGTCTGCAATAGCTCTTACCTTGGCCATATCAGCAAGTACTGTAGCCTGGTAGAACTTAGCTGCCTTAAGTACATCGCTCATACCCTCTGCCTTCTTTGTATCTCTCTTAAGCTTTTCAGAAGCCTCGTAAAGTGCATCATACCATGCGCTTTCCTTTTCAATCAGCTTCATTTCTGTCTT
>JAZUFN010000189.1:0-14098 GCA_045640725.1 Lachnospiraceae bacterium | reverse complement strand
GCCACAAAGCCTGCAAAAAGAGGGATGCCTACCATTGAAAAGGAACCTACTGCAAAAGCCACACCGGCCATTTTATTTCTATAGCCTGATCCTTTAATATCCTCAAGGCTTGAGGAATCTCCGGACACCAGACGCAGGCCTTCAAAGGACATGAAGAGCATGGATTTGGTGCTGGCATGCATGAAAATATGATAAACAGCAGCTATCATACCAAGCTCCGTACCAATACCAAAGCCCATAAATATATATCCTATCTGCGCTACCGAAGAATATGCGATCATACGCTTAATATCCTTCTGAAGAATAGCAAATACTGAGCCTACTATCATACCAATAAGTCCGAAAACGAAAACGATATTGGTAATCTTGCTGTCTCTAATAATCTCAATACCTATAACTCTGTAGAATATCTTAATAAGTACAAAAATGTATGCTTTGGATACCAGGGAAGACAGTATGGATGATGAGGATGCAGTAGCATAGCCGTATGCTTCAGGCAACCAGGAATGGAAAGGAAACAGCGCACTCTTAATAGCCAAACCCACTGTTAATAAAGCTATAATAATAGTTAAAGGCTCTGAATAGTTTCCTTTTGCTACAAGGTCAGCCACACTCTCTTTAATATTGGACATAAGAAGATGTCCTGTAACATCATATAAAAGTGTAATTCCGATAAGAATAAGACCTGAACCCAAAAGGCTCATAATCATATATTTTGCTGATGCGATAAGTGAACGTCCATTTCCTCTGATGGCAATAAGGCCACAGGCAGAAATAGTGTTTATCTCAACAAATACGTATGCAGTAAAAAGGTCGTTGGTATATACCAGGGATAATAATGAGCTCATCATAAGATTGGTAAGCGCATAATAAAGATTTCCCTTTGTATCCTTTATGTCCCGGTCAATATATTTTTCACCGGCCAGCAGTGATAAAAACATAATGATACAGAAGAAAACAGCCATAAGACCTTCCAGCTGTCCGGCTCTGATTTCATTACCCCAAGGCGCATCAAAATGGCCCATGCGATATACAAAAAATGTATCTGTCTGAATAGTATATATGAGCGTGCATACAGAGAAAACGGTAAGAATCACAGTCACCGTATAGGACAGAATCCTCGCTGCCTTTTTGGGCAGAATAGAGGAAATAACACCGCTCATCAGGCATAATACGATAGAAAAGAAGGGAAAATTCCTAAAGAATTCCATTATTTACCCTCCTTTCGCACCATTCTGGATATCTCATCAATATCCAGAGAATGATAACGCTTATAGAGCTTTACCGTAAGAGCCAACATAACTGCAGTAACACTGACAGAAACTACAATACCTGTAAGTACAAGGCCTGCAGGAATCGGATTAATATAAGCAGTCACATCCGTATTACCATCCACTACAATAGGGGCCTTTCTGCCAAAAATATAACCCTTGGCAGCCAGGAAAAGGTAAACAGCTGTATCCATAATATTAAAGCCCATGATTTTCTTAATCATATTGGGATGAAGAAAAAGTGTGGTAAAACCTATACCAAAAAGTACCATAGCCACACCCTCTATCAAATTTGAAGAAAGGCCTGAAAAAAATGCTTCCATTACATGCCTCCTTTTCTGAACAATGTATAGAATGCATAAATGGTACAAGCAACCACAGCACCTACAGCAATGTTCAGGGGCAGTATCAGACCTGAAGAAAGAATATCTCCCGGTGTCCCCTTGGGAATAATGCTGTGAAGATCGTTTGCTCCTGTAAAGAAAGAATAAGTTTTACTTAATGAATAGAATAAAAGGGCTGTGACACTAACTGCCTTAAATGTTTTGTAAGTAAAGAACTTTTCTGCCTTTTTGAAACCATATGCATTTGCATAAAGGACCAGTCCCGCACCTATAATGGCTCCGCCGGAGAAGCCTCCTCCGGGGGAAAGATGTCCGTTCAGTACTACATAAATACCAAAAAGAATAATAACAGGCACCAAAACTTTGGCTGAATGCTGTAGGATTGTGAGATTCTTTGGCTCCAGCTTTCTATCATTGGCCTCTTCTATCTCTCTTTTTTCGTCTTTATCAATACGAAGAAGAATAAGAACACATACAGTAGCTATAAAAAGAACATGGGACTCTCCCAGTGTATCGAAAGCTCTGTAATCAAGAATCATGCCGGCTACTATATTAACGGCACCGGTCTCTTCCATACCTTTTTCAATGTAACGATCAGCTACTTCATTGTTTACAGGATTGTCCGCGCCACCAAAAGTAGGCAGCTCAACTACAGTAAATAAAAGAACTCCTATAATACCCAGACACATTACTACGGCCATTATTTTGTAAAATCTGTTGTAATGCTTTACTCCACGTGTATCAGCCCATTCACTGTAATTGGAAATATACTCTGCACGCTCTTTTTTCTGTCTTTCTTTTTCGGCATCAATAAAGAAATCGGCTCGTAAGCGTTTTTCTGTTTCATTTGTATCCACTTCATAGCCACTGTTTTCAGAAAGATTGTCGGATGTACCATTTACAAAACGAACAAGCTTTCTCCAGAAAGTATTTTCATAATCAGGTCTGGCCTTGCTCATCTTCTGTCTCCTCCTCTTTATCTGTCATAGCATGGATTTTCTTAAGTGTAACAAAGAACAATACTGTTGTAATACCTGCACCTACCGCAGCCTCTGTAATGGCCAGATCCGGAGACTCCAAAAGCATCCAGATAATGGACATAATCACACTGTAAGACATAAATATAATAATTGATGTAAGAAGGTTTCTGTTAAGACATGTAGCAATAGCACATATAACCAGCAAACCTAATAAAATGTACATAAAAGCTGTTGTCATTTCACATTCTCCTTCTCTTCATATTCTTTTTCAAGCTCTGTAAGCTCCACTACCCGGTACTCTGCATCTCTATGCTCAGGATGTGTGGTAAACTCAAGCTTGGCAATCAGGTGTGATGAAACAGGACTGGAAAACCATAAGAAAGCCAATACAAGAATAGCCTTGAGGCTGGCAAAGGTAAATCCAAAATATACCACAGAGCCAATCACCACCAACAGTATACCCAGAGTATCTCCCATAGCTGCAGCATGCATTCTGTTTAAAACATATTTGAATTTATTGGTACCGATTACTACACAAATATATATCAGGGCAGCCAGAATAAAGCATACCGCCGCGATTATTTCACGTGCCATCATTTTTCTTCCTCCTGTTCTTTAAGAAGGTGCTTTTCTCTGTATGCTCCCACGAAGACCTTGGATAAAACGATAACCGCCAGGAAAGAAAGCATTGCGTAAACAACAGCTACATCCATCAGGTATTCCTCTCCCAATAAGATAGATAGAAGCAGGATGATAACCATGGTCATGGTGCCAATCATATTAACAGCTACCATTCTGTCAGCAGAAGAAGGACCTTTAACAACGCGCACCAGGGCAAACAACATGCAAATGGCCAGGATAATCATTACAATAATAATAGTTGTTTGAAAAAAAGTGCTCATTCTTACTTCCTTCCTTTCTTTTCATTTTCTCCGATTTCCATTTTTTCCAGCTGTTTAACAAATACACTGGAATTAAGTCCCGGTGCCAAATCCTTATCCAGACAGTGTACCATATATTCATCTTCAAGAAGATCAACGGTAATGGTGCCGGGAGTAAGGGTAATGGAATTAGCTAACGTACTCTTATGTTCTTTATCTTTAAGCTTTCCCTTAAAGCACACAACAACAGGCTCTACCTCTTCTTTGGCATTAAAGATATAGAAAAGAACCGTACAGTTTGCCTTAATAATCTCCACTAAAAGGCTCAGAAAATACATAAAGCCCCTGGGAATCTTTAAAAATGTCTGCCATTCTTTTTTCGGGGAAAAATCCATGAACTTCCATAGAAACAGATAGAGAACAGCTGAAATACCTATGCCAAAATACAGTATTTCAAGGGTGAATCTGCCATTGAATATAATCCATAACAGTAAAAGAATAAAAAACATATGATGCCTCTCTTTTTTTATTACTGAAGTCAAAAAACACTCCAATTATTATATCGTCATTTGTAATAAAAACAATATAAAAAATCTAAAATACATGAAGTATGGCATTTTTATACTGCCTCATGATATACGCATAAAGAAAGCACCTGGCGCCATCTTACGATCTCGCAGGTGCTTGTCATTTATATCCTACTTATTCTTCTTTAAGAACTCAGGAATCTTGATGCCGTCGCGCTCGGTCTTTTCAGCATTGCTGGGAGCAGTGAAGCTCTGAGGCACATTAACATTCGTCTGAGGGCGTACCGGCTGTGAAAGTCCGGACTGTGGACGAGCCTGAGGCTGCATCTGTGGTGCCTGAGGTCTCGGAGCACTGCTTGGCTGGCCCTGAACCGAATTAAGACTCTTCTTCATAAAGCTTGGCACACCAAGAGATGCCCCCTGGAATGTAGCTGTCTGATTGGGCTGAGGCTGAGCCTCTGTAGCAGAGGACTTGCCGATGTATGAGCCAAACTTGCTGGCATTGAAGGAAGAAATGCTGTTAGCCTCAATGCCTGTAGCTATAACAGTAATGGATACTGTATCCTTCATATCAAAGTCTTCACGGGCACCAAAGATAATATTGGCATCACGATCTGCCATATCTTTGGCCTTTTCAGCTGCCTCGTATGCTTCAAAAAGGGTAATATCACCGGTAAAGTTAATGATGATATCCTTGGCACCCTTAATGGTAGTCTCAAGAAGAGGACTGGAAATAGCTGCCTCAAGAGCCTTAAGGCACTTATCCTCACCGGAACCGTAACCAATACCGATATGTGCAACTCCCTTATCCTTCATGACACGGGATACATCCGCAAAGTCAAGATTGATAAGGCCGTTTTTATTCATAAGATCCGTGATACCCTGTACAGACTGCTTAAGTACTTCATCTGCCTTCTTAAGGGCCTGTGAAAGAGAACATCTCTTATCGGAAATAGAAAGAATCTTGTCATTTGGGATAACAATTATAGTATCTACATTATGACGAAGTCTTTCAATACCACTGTTGGCATTGTCCATACGTACCTTACCCTCAAAGCTGAAAGGCTTAGTAACAATACCTACAGTAAGAATACCCATTTCTTTTGCAATCTGTGCCACAACGGGAGCTGCACCTGTACCGGTACCGCCACCCATACCACAGGTAACAAAAACCATATCTGCACCACGAACAACCTCTGCCAGTTCTTCGCGACTTTCTTCCGCACTCTTTTCTCCCTTTTCAGGATCAGCACCACAGCCCAGTCCCTTAGTCAGCTTCTCACCTATCTGAATACATGTCTCAGCTTTACTGTCTGTCAACTGCTGCTTATCTGTATTGGCACATACAAATTCAATGCCGTTAATATTGTCTTCAATCATACGATTGATGGCATTATTTCCTGCACCACCTACTCCAACGACAACAATACGTGCGTTGCTATCTGAATAATCACTAGTAATCTCAAGCAAGGTCCCACCCTCCTTATAAATCAAAAACACAAAAAATTGGTATTCCCCCAACACAAATCGGATACCACTGTCTGAGCCCGATGCTATATCAACATGTTGTGTTTGTATTTCAAGTTATCCACTAACTTATGTATATAATATATATTATATTATATAAAATCAAGATGTTTTTTCAACTTTTTTTAGATTTACCATTCTACTTTAGTATAATGGTTGTGTTCGTCTCCGAGTAATTTCTCATATCTATGGTGCCTCCGGTAGCAGAAGCTTTTTCGTAAATTTCCGAAATAGCTCTCAGCTGCTTATCATAAGAGGCTTTTATCCCCAAAATAATCAAAAGATTACCGCTTACCAGGGAGATATTATTGTAATCGTCATTTATTATCTCAGAAGCTGAAATATTGTATTTCTTAAGCACATTGGATATTTCCATAATGCTTTCGAAAATGGTATTTTTTTGAGTCTTAAGGGGCTGATGGACTATTACCTCCGTAAACTCCAGGCCTTTCACCAAAGGTATGTCTTTTTTAAGATCTGTTCCGGTAGCAATTATCACTCCCTCCCGGTTAAAATAAAAATAATTGCTCATTACTTTTACCGCCCCAAGGATCTCATTTTCATATACGGTAATCTTAACCTTGTTTCTGTTTACAAGTGTCACATCATACTTTTCTATAAAAGGAATTTCAGGATGTTCCTTAATTCTATTTTTCAGATAGTAGATATACGTATTCCCCAAGGCATTGCCATATCCGGTTTTTTTCAGAAATTCTTTTTCTTCGTAAGCAAATAAGCCCTCTGTTTCTACCTCAGACATAGTAGTGAAATTAAGGAAAATAGCAACTCCGAAGGCCAGAAAAACCACTGTCGCCAAAAAGCCTATTAGTTTTTTGTATTTCGTAATAAAATTCATTATACCTGGTCTCTTTTCTCACTATGCAGAGCTACAGAAAGCACCAGTCCCATTTCACACATCAGTAAAGTCAGCGCTGTACCGCCATAGCTGATAAAAGGAAGGGCAATACCGGTGGCCGGAATAGTATTGGTTACTACCGCAATATTCATAATAAGCTGCAAGCCTATATGGCAAAGCACACCTACGCAAATCAGTCTTCCGTAAAAATCTCCTGCATTTATAGCAATTACAAGAATTCTCCAACAAATTAAAATATAGAGAAAAATAATGGCCATTGCGCCTAATATCCCCAATTCTTCACAAATTATGGAAAAAACCATATCATTATGAGCTTCGGGCACAAATCCCAGCTTCATGGATGAATTACCCAAGCCTTTGCCGGTAAGACCACCTGAGGCTATGGCATACATTCCTCTTTTTATCTGATAGGATCCTGACGCACTGTCAATATTAAGCCAGCCTTCTATTCTGTCACCTCGGAAGCCATCTCCAAGTAAAATGTAAGCTGCTACAGCTCCGCCCCCCAGAATCAGTGTCCCCGGTAAGTAATACCATCTTTCACCGGCCGCAAAACACATAATAGTAAAAATACCTGCAATAACCAGTCCTGTACTTAGGTCTTCTTTGGCCACCAATGCGATAGCTATACCCACTATAAAGAGCATATAAATATAACCCACAATACTTCTTAACAGCTTTGGAGCATAATATACCGATGATGCCAAAAACAGAATTACAGCAATCTTGGTAAATTCAGAGGGCTGGAAAGAGCCGATAACCGGAACATCTATCCATCTTTTTGCTCCGTATCTCTCTTCTCCCACAAACAAAACAAGCACCTGCAGACCTACGCATAAAATGTAAAAAAGCAGATCCGGTCTGATACCAATTACAGGTAGGGGCTTCATGAATTTTCTGTAATCGATAAATGATATTACCAGCATGGCTATGGTACCCATGGCAGAAAAGACCAGCTGTCTCTTAAAAAAATAGGTACTGTTGCCAAATTTAATCTGAGAATAATAGCTACTGGTGGAATACAAAAGCACCAGCCCTATCCCAACTATAAAAATAGTAAGAAAAAGCAGGCTTTTGTCATAGGTTACATATGCAGTTTTATTTTTTGCATTTTCTTTGCCCGGCACCCTGGTTACCGTAGCTTTTGCTTCTGCCATATTTTCCTACTTACTCCTTAGTTCTCAGGTATAACGTTAATATTTCCTTCATCTCCCTCAGGATCATACTGAGTATTTTCAGGATCCATATCAATCTGATCTTTTTTTATCAAATCTATATGATAATTTATCTCACCTTCCGGGTATATCTTTAATATCGGAAGAACCCTGTCCATAATCTCAACGAAAAGCTTCTGTGCTAAAGAAGATTTGCTCATCTGCTCTTCATCAAAACACTCATCTACAATAACATAGCACACATATTTACTGGTATCATTTTCCGCAAATCCCATAAAGGAAACCAGATACTTCTCGGCATCACGGGGAAGCTTCTGTGCCGTACCAGTCTTACCACCTATCTTATAGCCCGCAATCTGTGCTTTTTTGGCTGTACCTGAAGTAACGGTCAGATAAAGGGCTTCCTGTAAAAATTCAGATGTCTCTTCAGATACAGTATTAGTAACTACCTTCGGTGCAAAAGAAGTTACCGTAGCGCCATCCGGATTTACAATCTTCTTTACTACGTGCGGCTCATAATATATGCCGCCATTTATAAGGGAGGCAAAGCCGGAAATCATCTGCATCATGGTAACTGTTATACCCTGACCAAAAGATGATGTGGCTAATTCAGTAGCGTTCAGCTGATCCTCAGTAAATATACCACCGTTAGTCTCACCGGGTATATCTATGCCGGTAAGCTTGCCAAAACGGAAGGACTGCTGATATTTACTGAATACTGTCTTTCCTTCAATAGCCGCCACCTGCATAAGTGCATCGTTACAGGAAAGCATAATAGCCTGTGCTAATGATATTTTACCATGTCCCTTTACATTATTACATTTGATGGTAATATCTCCGGGGAAAGTCTCAAACCCGTCACAGACCCAGGTACTGTCAATCTTAACCAAATTTTCTTCTAGCGCAGCGGATATGGTAAAAGGCTTAAAAACAGATCCCGGCTCATAGGCATCGGATATACAAAAATTTCTCCACATGCCAAATAAGGCATTAAGCTGCTGACTGTCATTCATTTTTTCAACTTCTTCAGCAGTGTAATATAATGACAGGTCTCTGGGATTATTTAAGTCATAGGAATAATTGGACTGCATACCTACAATCTCCCCGGAATTTGCATCCATGATGATTGCAGCACAGTTTTTTGCTCCCACCTCATCCAGAAACTTATGAATAACTTCCTGCATTGCTCTCTGGACATTGATATCGATGGTGGATACAACATTATTGCCATCCACTGCAGGCTTTACTGTCTCTACCAGATTGAGCTCTGCGTCATAGTAGCCGTAAGAACGACCATTGGTACCGCAAAGATAGGAATTATAGGCCTGCTCAATACCGTAGCTGCCTTCATCTCTTGAAACAGTAAATCCTATTACATGACTTCCAAGATTGTTATACAGATAAACTCTCTTGTAGTCTTCTTCGAACCATACACCTTTAACATACTTTCCGTCTTCATAGCTTTCCACAAATTTTGTGAATGAAGCCTTATCATCATAAGAAAGGTTTTTGAGAAGCACCACATAGGAACTTGTGGATTTTTCTTTAATTATCTCTCTTACTTTTTCCTTCTCCAAATCAAAATTCCGGCAAATGGCATCTATGGTGGGATTCAGATAACTGGAGCTGTAAAGAATAACCTTTGGGTCAACAATCAGATTGTACTGAGTCTCGGAGGTAGCCAAAAGATTACCATTTCTATCCAGAATATCCCCTCTTTTATATGCCAGTTCAGATGATACATAGCTTCTCAGGGCCAGAGCATTCTGGGCATATTTACTGTTTATATTGATATAAACTATTCTCCCAATAAAGAAAACAAGGAGCATAACCAGCGCCACAAATAGCCCCATTAGTCGTGGGAATGTGGACTCCATCAGTTCGCTCCTTATATCTTTTCGTTTCTTTTTTTTGCCTGTTTCATTCATATATCTTTATTCCGGTATATCTCCGTACTGATGATAGAAAGAATTCTGATCGCCGGAGTAGTAGTAAACTGTATTATTATTGGGAAATACCATGCCCAGAGTCCCTACCGCTGTCTTATATACATAGTCAAGATCAATGGCATTGGCAGAAAGAGCATTTTCCAATGCATTATTCTCAGTCACCTGAGCGGTATATAATGAACTCATGCTTGATACTTTCTTTTCCAAGTCTACAATATCTGCACGGATTTGTAAATAACGAAAGCAGATAATAAATGTTGCTGCTATGGCAGCTACCAAAATAATCAATGAGAAAAGGTCCATGCCCTGGCTCATTCTTACCTCGGGATGTTTCCTTGTTTTTTCTGTAGTGGTAGAACGAATATACTCATATTGCTCACGTTCCGGCAGCTCTGTAGTCTGAGTCTTCCTGACTGCATTTCCATCGAAAGCGTTGCTATTATATTTTTTCTTAATGTTGTCTTCCATTGTTTTACTCCTTGTACGAAACAAAGTGACGTTCCTTCGTCACCCTTTTTTCTTTCTCCCCTAAACACTATGCCCTTTCAAATATTCTGAGCTTAGCTGATTTTGATCTGGAATTTTCCAAAAGCTCTTCTTCTGAAGGAAGTATAGGCTTATTGGTAATTACCTTTCCCTTGCTTTTCTTACCACATACACAAACCGGAAAATCCGGTGGACAGGTACATGGATTTTCATTTTTCTTAAATGCCGTCTTTACTATCCTGTCCTCCAAAGAATGGAAGGTAATAATGCAAAGTCTCCCGCCGGGCTCTAACCTATCAATCATGGCATCAATGGAATTGGTCAGTACTTCCAGCTCTCTGTTAAGCTCTATTCTGATAGCCTGAAAAGTCTTTTTGGCCGGATGTCCCTTGCCTTGCTTCATCTTGGCAGGAATAGCGCCATCAATAATAGCTGCCAGCTGAAGTGTGGTCTCTATAGGTGCTGCATCACGGGCTATACAGATGTGCTTAGCTATGTTCTTTGCAAATTGATCTTCGCCATATTCCTTAATAATCCTAAAAAGCTGTCCTTCGGAATAACCATTTACTATGTCTCTGGCAGTCCTATCAGATCTGTCGTCCATTCTCATATCAAGCGGCGCATCTGCTTTGTAGGAAAAGCCTCTCTCCGCTGTATCTAACTGGTATGATGAAACTCCCAAGTCCAATACTATGCCGGAGACGCTATTAATATTAAGCTCATCCAGGACCTGCATCATATTTTCGTAATTACTGCGAACGATGGTGACATTTGGAAACTCTGCCAATCTTTCGCCGGCCACTTTAATAGCATCCTTATCCTGATCAATACCGATAAATCTGCCTGTGCTGCCAAGTCTTTTACACACTTCTTTGGCATGGCCTGCGCCACCCAGGGTGCCATCTACGTAAATTCCGTTTTTTCTAACATTCAGTCCATCTACCGTCTCATGGAAAAGCACTGAATAATGTTTGAATTCCATAACCTCACCCTTTCTGAAAAATACTAATTAGAACTTGAGTCCGAAGCCTGCGAGATTGTCCGTAATGCTATCCACAGAATCCAGTGAATTGCTTTCATCCCATCTCTCTTTGCTCCATATCTCAATTTTATTTAACATACCCACTGATACTACTTCTTTGGTAATGCCTGCATGCTCTCTTAATCTCTGTGGTATCCCTACTCTGCCCTGCTTATCCGGCTCACATTCAACAGCCCCTGCTAAAAAGTAACGCTGAGCCTGTCTGGCCTCCTTGGTCCCCGGAAGGTCTTTGAGCTTTTCGGCGAATTCCTCCCAATCCTTCATAGGATAAATGAAAAGACATCCATCGGTGCCCAGTGTCAGAACGAAGTTCTCGCCCAGCTGTTCACGGAATTTTGTTGGGATAATGATTCTTCCCTTGTCATCTATAGCGTGTTCGTACTCACCCATGAACATGGCTTTCGTTCCTCCTTTCCTCCACTTTTCACCATTTGATATCCCTTTGCCACCATTTTACACCACTCAACATCTTTTTGCAACCCTTTCTCAGGTGATTTTGGCCGATTTAAGGAAAAGTTTACATAAAAAAAGAGAATGCTTTATGACTAAAAATAGTCATAGCATTCTCATTAGAGTTCGTTATTGTCACACATTGAATAAAAATTCAATAATATCTCCGTCGTTTACGACGTATTCCTTACCCTCTGTCCTTTGCTGTCCCTTTGCTTTAACTGCCTGATAGTCAAAGTTTACAGCCTCCAAATCAGAGTAGGCAATAACCTGTGCTCTGATAAAGCCTCTTTCAAAGTCTGAGTGAATCTTACCTGCGGCCTGAGGTGCCTTGGTGCCGGCTTTAATAGTCCATGCACGGCATTCCTTTTTACCATCTGTAAGGAAGGAAATAAGGCCCAGCAGCTTGTAGCTGGCTCGGATAAGTCTGTCAAGACCTGACTCCTTGATACCCAGATCTTCCATAAACATCTGACGCTCTTCTGCATCAAGCTCGGAAAGCTCCTCTTCAGTCTTGGCACAAATAGGAAGTACCTGTGCTCCTTCAGACTCTGCCTTGGCCTTTACTATCTGGAAATATTTAACATTCTCAGGATCTGCTACACCGTCATCATCCATATTACATGCATAGATAATAGGCTTTGCTGAAAGAAGTCCCATTTCCTTCCAGGCCTGGGCCATCATCTCATTGTCTGCATCAAAATCAAAATTTCTGGCATTTTTGCCAGCCTCCAGATGCTCCTTCAGCTGATTCAGCCACTCTACCTCTTCTTTGGCTGCCTTATTACCGCTCTTTGCATACTTTTCTACCTTGGCTATACGATTAACCACCATATCAAGGTCAGCAAAGATAAGCTCCATATCGATGCATTCCATATCGCCGGCAGGATCAACAGCTACAGCCTTGGTAGCATCCTCTACTACGTGCATGATATTTTCATTATCGAAGCATCTGACAACATGAATAATGGAATCACACTCTCTGATATGACCCAGGAATTTATTACCCAGACCTGCGCCCTTGGAGGCTCCCTTTACAAGACCTGCAATATCAACAAATTCTACTACAGCAGGAGTCTTTTTATCTGTCTTCCAATAATCAGCCAGACGGTCCAGTCTCTCATCCGGAACTGCTACGATACCATTATTAGGCTCAATAGTGCAAAAAGGATAATTGGCTGCCTGGGCATTAGCTGTACCAGTAATAGCATTAAAAAGTGTGGATTTTCCTACATTGGGAAGTCCTACGATTCCGAGTTTCATATATATGTATCTCCTTTAAAATATTTGCAAAAAAGCATATAAAAAATCAGCCCAAATAAGGCAAAGTACAGTTTACCATATAAGAACTGATTTGTACATTTCAATTTTAAGCCACTTTACATTTTCTCCTGAAGCTTTGCCACATTTTCTAATATATCCCCTGCAAAAACAGCTGTTCCGGCAACAACTACATTGACTCCTGCAGAAATAACAGCAGCGATATTGTCAGCATTGATGCCCCCATCTACTTCCAGGTCGCAGGAAGGATTTACTTCGTTGATGGCCCTTCTGATTTCCTTCATTTTTTCCAATGTCTCAGGTATAAACTTCTGTCCGCCAAAGCCCGGATGAACAGACATAACCAGCACCATATCCACATCCTTAATATAAGGCAATACCTCTTTAACATCAGTCTCAGGATTTAACGAAAGTCCCACTTTCATGCTATTCTCTCTGATAGCTTCTATGGTTTTCTTAACATCCCGGCAGGCTTCTACGTGAATGGTGAGCAGATCCGCACCAGCCTCCTTGAATTCCTTTATATATCGGATAGGCTCATTTATCATAAGATGGACATCGAAAAACAGTTTTGACTTTTTTCTAATGCTTTTAATGACAGGCATACCAAAAGAAATACTGGGCACAAAAAGTCCATCCATAACATCAATGTGAAGGTAAGTAACGCCTGCCTCTTCAACTTTTGCTATATCTTCTCCCAGATGTGCAAAGTCAGCAGCCAAAATAGATGGTGATAAAATGTTCATTTCAATACTTCTTTCTTTTCTTTAGTTCTTCATAAAGCAGCTTATAGTTTTCATATCTGATAGCAGAAAGACCGCCATTTTTTAGCTTTTCCTTGACAGCACAGTCAGGCTCGTTTATATGCACACATCCTGTAAAACGGCAGTGTCCGAAAACCTCTGCCATTTCGGGATAGTAGTGCTGTAAGTCACTTGCTTCAATATCCGTAACATCAAAAGAGGTAAAACCCGGCGTATCAAATATCCAAGATGCATCATCAATCTGCATAAGCTCTGAATGCCTGGTGGTATTTTTCCCTCTGCCTATTTTTTCTGAAATATCACCTGTCTCACATTTATCCAAGCCCAATGCCCTATTAACAAAGGATGATTTGCCCACCCCGGATGGCCCGGCCATTACTGTGGTATGGCCTTTAAGAGTTGCCAGCACTTCTTCCACGCCAATATCTTCCTTAAGAGACAGAAAAAGCACCCTGTAACCGGAACCACTAAAAGCCTCCCTCAATCGTAGCTCTTCTTTTTCGTCAATAAGATCACACTTGTTAAAGGCTACTGTAACCGGCAG
>JAZUFN010000188.1:0-25551 GCA_045640725.1 Lachnospiraceae bacterium | reverse complement strand
TTTCTGTCACAAAAGTGACAGAAAGAAACGTCCCCGTGTCAAAAAATTTATTTACTGAATAGATTTAAGAACAATGTTCTCGAAAGTAGCTGTAGAGGAAGTTCCCTCTGCAGGTGTGCCTGAGAATCCGAATGTTACAGTACCATTAGCATAAATAGTGGAATTGTAACCTGCATTCTCAATAACGTAGTGATTGCCCTCGTGAGAAACAATTACTGCATTCCAAATGCTTGTAATCTCATCAGCATAGTCAAATTCAAGTGTCCAGCTCTCAATAGCCTGGTCTGTATTATTTGTAATATCGACATTGGCTACAAAACCGCCGTCCCATGCTGCCTTATTGTCGTTAACATCAGAAACGGTATAGGAAGATGCATCTGCGATAACTTCTTTGCTAAGAAGGGTAACTTCACCAAGCACTACTTCTTCACCGGCTGTAACAACGATTGTAAAGGTCTTTGTCTCACCTGCTGCAATATTCCTATCCCATGAAGGACAGGAAACAGTATAGCCTGCCTCTGTCTGTCCAAGAAGCTCTGCATTATAAACTGCTGTGATTTCACCGTTAACAGGTACGTTAACCTTCCAGTTCTTAATAACAGTATCTGTATCATTCTTAACTGTTACCATAAGCTGTGTGGTGTTACCCCATGCTGCAACTGCTGTAGACTCAGCAGGAAGTACAACCGGTGCAGGTGTAGGCACTACTACTTCTTCCTGAAGCTTGTAAAGATTCAGGATACCCATCTCCTTAGCTCCTGCATTATATGCACGGAAGTCGGAAATATAAAGACTTAAGATACGTGTATTAAGTGTTGACTGGAACTTGAAATCACCGTCCTCTGCTCCAAGGAGATTATATGCAACTGCTGTATCAGAAAGAGTAAATGGCTTTGTGGAATCCTTATCCAGATTCAGATACTTGCCTGTAGCAGCATTACGAAGAGTATATGTACCCTCTTCTGTTCTGGTAACAATCCATACAATACTTGCATCAGGATTTGCAATCACGCCGTCTGTTACGTCTACTGAAACGCCCAGAGGTCTGCTGGAGCTAAGCTTGTTGCCTATAGCGTAAGCAGTGTTTGCAGCATTATTGCTGATACCATAGAATACTACCATACCGCCTTCGCCCAGCTCTTCTACGCTGGTAATCTGCTTATAGTCACCTTCGATAGAAGGAAGCTCTGTTGGAACAGGAGTAGATGTGGCTGTAGGAACAGGAGTGCTTGTAGCTGTTGGTACTGGTGTAGATGTAGCTGTTGGCACAGGTGTAGATGTTGCTGTTGGTACTGGTGTGGATGTAGGTACAGGTGTTGGCTGAGCCTTCTCCACTAATTTGTAAAGCTCAACAGGTACTGCGCTGTTGGCTGCATATGATCTGAAGTCGCTTGCTGCTCCGTAATATGTAATATAACGGTTGCTGGCTGTATCTGTGGTCTGGAACAGGAATCCGCCCTCATCTACAGTCACCTTAAATGCGTAAGCTGCTGTGGAACCAAGCTTAAAGCTGTTTGTCTTGGTGCCATTGATATATAAATACTGACCACTTGCTTCGTTGTAAAGTGTATAAGTGCCGTTTGCCTGCTTGGCAACAGTCCATACAGCTGCAGCGTCAGGGCTGGCAATGGCATTATCTTTAATCTCAACTGCTACGCTGTCTACCTTGCCTGAAGTAAGGGTATTACCCATTGCAAGGCTATCGCCGCCAACAAATACAACTTTACCGCCCTCACCCAGCTCATCAAGAGTGGTAATGAGATTGTAAGCGCCGTTTACAACCGGTGCTACAGTAGGTACTGCTGTAGGCACTGCTGTAGGTACTGATGTTGGTACTGATGTTGGTACTGATGTTGGTACTGATGTTGGTGCAACGGTAGGTACTACTGTAGGAGTAACGCCGCCCACCTTTTCGTAGGTGCTGCCTGCTACAAACTCAATAGTACCATTGTAATTAGTGATATCACCGGTAACCGCAATAACATCGCCTACTTTAAGCTCACTGCCACCGGCAAGTCTGTATGCCTGTACGGTCTTATCAGCCACCTTAAGGTTGACTGTGATATTATTATAAGATGAATTATAAGCTGTCTTGATGCCGGTAATCTCACCTGTAAGTGTGACAGCCTGTCCCAGGCTCTCTCCGCTCTTAAGAAGGAAAGCAGCCTCAAGGATGCCGGCCTCTGTGGTAAGATCAGCATGATAGCCCTCGCCTGAAGCAACAAGCTTGTAGTCATCAGATTTTCCTACACGAAGCTGGGCCTCTGCATCACGCTTGGATGCAATTGCATAAATATCTACTGTATCTGTCATAGCTATTCCGCTTGGATAAGAAGCAGGATAGTAAAGATTCATGGTAGAAGTAACACCATCTACTGTCTGAGAGATGGCTGTTGTATGATTAGCTCCATCAGGAAGGCCAAGAACAACATTTTTTACAAGTACATTTTTGTTAAGATAAAGATCAGGATTGGCAAGAAGCTCAGCTACTGTTACCTCTACAGCAGGTGCTACAGGAGCAGCATCCTTGGCAGCTGTAAGAAGCTTTGAAGCAAAGCCGGCACTTACCTGCTTTACGCCATGGTAAGAAGATAAGCTGCCCTTTACTGCTATTACATCACCAACACCATATGTAAAAGCACTATTGTTAAAATAAAGCTGAAGTGTATCGCCATTCTCATCTGTGATAATAGCGGAGGTAAGGGAATCATTGAGGCCAAAACGACCTGTTACCTGACCTACTACTGTTACG
The DNA here is from genome assembly GCA_045640725.1 of Lachnospiraceae bacterium. Classification (GTDB taxonomy): domain Bacteria; phylum Bacillota; class Clostridia; order Lachnospirales; family Lachnospiraceae; genus RGIG3528. The sequence goes on along the minus strand of JAZUFN010000188.1, from coordinate 22,799 downwards.
ATGTTGCCGTCAGCTACCTTATTGGCATCTGCCAGAGTAATAGCCTCTGTAACATCGATTTCCACAGGCTTGAGACCACTGTCAACGCCTGACAGGTCACCGGGTACATAAGTACCATGTGTAGCATTTCCTGAAGCAGGAGAAGCTATATCTGCAGGTACATCAAGACCAAAAATAAGCCATGCATACTCAGGATAGTCGATAAACACGTTTCTGTTACCCTGTACTATCTCGATGATATCATTCTGCTCCATTTCCCATGTATCTACAGGGTCGTCATAGCACCATTGAAGCAGAGTTTCCAGATCATGGATTCTTCTGCTACCATCATTCTTATTCTTGCTATTATCAGTATCCAGAGCAGGAAGTTGTGCAGCAGGAACATCCTGGTAAAGATTGGGCTGTCCCCAGCAGAGATATACATACAGGAAAATACGGGCTACGTCACCCTTAACATTTTCCAATGGCTCGAACTGGTTATCCTGTAAATATCCTGCTACCTTGCCATTATATGTAACAACTTTAGTACCTGATGCTGTCTCATCAAATTCAGCCATAACATAATTATTTCTTGCTGAATTGACAGTATCATGTGCGGGTCTTAAATGATGAAGGTCTGCTCCGCCATTTATCTCATAGAAGCTGGCTGCACTCTTAGGCCATACATGCTCACGATTTAATCCCTGATTGGCAACAGAGACATTATCTGTGTAGAAATATGTGATACCTGCTTCTCCATTCTGTGCATCTGAATATGCCCAGTATGTAGGAAGAGAAGAATAAGTAACCATATTCTCGAGAGTAGACTGCATATAGGCGGCCAGTGCAGTCTTAAGATCATCGGCTGTAGCTGTAGCTGAACCATCAGCAAGCTTCATGTAATCATATGCAAAGCTATCATAATATGACTTTGCAGCCTGGCTAAGCTCAACGGCTACCGTGTCTCTCTGGCCCTTATTGTAATAAAGGGCGCTGGTGCTGCTGGTAGCAGCAGAGACCTCATAGTCACTACCTTGAAACGGTATAAGTGCAAGTACCATTACAAGGGTCATTAAGCTTGCAAGAAAATTCTTCATAAATTTCCTTTTCATTTTAATAACTCCTTACTTTATATAAATGTTCGTCTCCTGCTATTCACAGTCTCCGGTGAATAGTAGCGACACCCCCAATATATCACAGCGCCCGCTAAAAATAAACATTTTCTGAACAAATTGTTAGGAATATCTAAAATTGCCGCAAACTCTATAAGCCGGCCCCATTTTAATTTAAAATAATTTAATACTAAAAGAGAATTTCTTCTGATATAATCAAACCATTAATGGATTGCCTGCGACAAAGGATAAAAAGGAGCTAATATGCGAGGAATTTATACAAATGTTAATGACATCAGAAAAAATGTATTTGCAGAAGTAGCCAAGCTGTCCTATCAGTACGAAAACGGCTTCGACATGGAAGTGATGCATCAGATTCCCTACAACGTTATCCCCGGCACCGTATCGGTCTACAGGGACAGCGCCTTTCTTGAGAGAGCTATTGTTCGTGAGCGTATACGTCTGGCAATGGGCTTAAATCTTCGCTCTTACGATGAATACGACTCCATTACTCACGGTGTTGAAGCCTGTACAAAAGCAGAGACCTATTACGAGCCGCCCCTTATAAACATAATCAAATTTGCCTGCCACAAGTGTCCCGACAACGAAATGAAAGTAACAGACGCATGTCAGGGCTGTTTGGCCCATCCTTGCAAGGAGGTTTGTCCCAAGGATGCCATAGAAATAAAAAACGGAAAGTCACATATTGATCCTGCCAAATGCATTAAGTGCGGAAAATGTAAAGAAGCCTGTCCGTATAACGCCATTCTGAAAATGGAAAGACCCTGCGCCAAAGCCTGCGGCATGAATGCCATTTCCAGTGATGAACAGGGTGCTGCAGATATCGACCAGTCAAAATGTGTATCCTGTGGCCAGTGTCTGGCCAATTGTCCTTTTGGTGCCATCGCTGATAAAGCTCAGATTTTCCAAACCATTCAGGCCATAAAGAGTGATGTTCCTGTATATGCAGCCATTGCTCCGGCAGTAGCAGGCCAATTTGGTCCAAAAATGACTCCTCAGAAAATACGTTCAGGTTTTAAAGCCCTGGGCTTTGAAGATGTAGTAGAAGTCGCTATCGGCGCTGATCTTTGCACTATGTCAGAAGCAGAGGATTTTATAAAAGAGGTCCCTGCAGAGAAGCCCTACATGGTCACTTCCTGCTGTCCTGCCTGGGCTATGATGGCCAAAAAACAGTTCCCGGAGCAGGCCAAATGTATCTCCATGGCACTTACTCCCATGGTACTAACAGGCAGACTTATTAAAAAACAGCATCCCGGCTGTAAGGTAGCCTTCATAGGACCCTGCTCCGCTAAAAAGCTGGAGGCTATGAGAAGATCCATCCGATCCGATATTGACTTTGTACTGACTTTTGAAGAAACCATGGGGATGTTCGAAGCCAAGGAAATCGATTTTGACAAACTGGAGTCCGATCATTCCATGCACGGTGCTTCGGCTGACGGTCGAGGCTTCGCAGCTTCCGGTGGAGTAGCCAATGCTGTAGCAAAGTACATTAAAGAAAATCACCCCGATATGGAAATCAAAATGGAAAAAGCAGATGGCCTGGCCAATTGCAAAAAGCTTCTCACACTGGCAAAAGCCGGGAAATACGATGGCTACCTGCTGGAGGGCATGGCTTGTCCGGGCGGCTGTATAGCAGGTGCGGGCACCATTCAGCCAATCGCCAAGAGTGCCAAGGAGATAGAAAACCAAATGAAATCCTCCTCAATGCAGCACGCAAGTACCAGCAGTTATGCGGATATTATCGATTCACTTACCGAGGAAGATGTTAAAATACCTGAATAGAAATGTGACAGGGGGACGTCCCCCTGTCACATTTCATTTACAGCTTGTGTAAGCACCGCCAAAGCATCCTCATACTCTACATCCTCGTACGCGGATTTTGCCCTGCCATAAGCCTCCTCTAATTTTTCCGGAAGTCGCACCGTGTCCAGTTCTTCAATGGACTTATCGATCTCATTAACATCATAATCCATCAGAGCACTTATCATTTTTTCCAGAAGTCCCTTTATATCACCGCCGGAAAGCTCCTTCAGTTCACCATCTCTCTCTCCTTCATCATCAAAGGTCTCTTTACTTTTTTCGTATTGCTCCAATGTATATTTGCCGGTTTCTACAGTAAACTCCAGCTCATCCATATACGCCGACAGAAAAGCGAGAATAAAGCTCACATGTTCGGAAATAGCAGCCATTTCCATAACTTCGGAATAATTGGCCATGGATTTAAGTCCCAGCTGCCTGCTGACACCTTTAAGACCATGCACCTTATTTCTAAACATATTTAAATCCTTCTCAGCATATTCCGGCAGTAGCTTTTGTAGCTCTTCTACTTCTTCAACATAGGTTCGTAGGGCTTTTATATAACCTTCGCTCTGCATCCAGTCTGCAGGGCCTTCGTATCCTTCTTTTACAGCTGCTGTTTTTCGCAATTTTTCCGGTAAGAAGCCCTCAATATTGGTCTTAAGCTGGGCTATATCAATAGGCTTATTCATAAAAGTATCGAAGCCATGAGCCTTACTGTCCGCCTTTAGGCTTTCAGTAATATTGGCAGACAAAAGGATTTTCGGAGCGGTATTATTTTGAGCCTGTAAGGCATCCGCTGCCTCCAGTCCGGTCATTACAGGCATCATCTGATCCAGGAAAATCAAATCGTACTCTTTTTCTGCCGCCATTTTCACGGCTTCCTGACCGTTTTCTGCCATATCCAAGCAGAAGCCCCATGGCTCTGTAAGGGACTTAAATATCTCTCTGTTAACAGCCATGTCATCAGCCAGGAGCACCTTGGCTTCGGGATAATTATAGGAAGGAGTCACTGTGTTTTTCCATACAAATCTGTCTCTCAAATCATTTTCATTTCTTATAATGGTAGGACTTATCAGTTGGATTCCGTCTTTTTCAAATTTATCCTTATCTTCCTGGTCAAGCTCCTGATAAAAAACAGCTGTAAAAGTGGTACCGCTGCCTTTTTCGCTTTCCACCTCTACATGTCCCCCCATCATTTCCGACAGCTTTTTTACGATGGGAAGTCCCAACCCCGTGCCTTCCTTATTTTGCTCCTGAGCAAAGGTAACATAGTCATCAAATATCTGCACCCTTTGCTCCTGTGTCATGCCCTGCCCCGTATCTTTTACAGAGTATGTGATACGGATTTTGCTTTTATCCTCTATGTTGACGTCAAAGAAGCAGGAAATTGATCCTGTTTCGGTAAATTTAATGGCATTAGAAAGAAGATTCTGGATAATCTGCCGCACGCGAATTTTATCGCCATACAAATATTCCGGGAAAGGATTTCTGACCTCTACGGAAAGGGCCACTTCGCTGTTTTTCAGATTGGCAAAGCCTTGGCTGGCTTGCTCTTCCACCAGTTTAAGGAAGTCGTACTTTTGAGGGAAAAGCCGCAGTTCACCGCTTTCAAGCTTGGAAAAATCCAGAATGGAATTAACGATATCCAGGAGGTTTTTCCCTGCTTCGTGAATATGATTGACCATTACCAGAGACTTGGAAGACATATCGCCCCTGGATAAGGCCACTTCACTACTGCCAATGATAGCATGCAAAGGACTCCTCAGATCATGGCTCATATTGGCCAGAAATTCGCTTTTCTGCTTGGCCAGCTCCCTGGCTATATTGGTTTCTTCTTTTTCGTTGGTTATATCCGTAAATGTCAGGATGTAGCCCTTTTTCTTTCCTCTGTCCCTGGCCTCCTGAAGCTCAAGACGATAATACCTGCCGTATAACTCCCGATATGACACACCTCCTTCAGCCTGCAATTTACTTAATTCTTCCTGAAGGGCGTAATGTTTAGGGAAAAGGCTCATAGTAGTTATCTCTTGAAAAAAGAGCTCTCTTGCTTTATTACTGGCATCCAAAAAGAAAAAATCATTATCAAAAAGGCAGGCAGGAATATCAAGGGTATGAAAATTTTCTTCCTTGAGGAAGCTGTCCACATCCTGCAATCTGTCTGTAAGAAAAAGAAATTCAATAATCAGACAACAAATATCGGATGTTAAGGGTATAGCTATGCCCGCTTGAAATATGCCCAATTCCACCATAACCAGCGCAAAAGCAGGAATAGCAAGAGCCACACCCATGATAAAGTTATTCTCCCAGCTCTGTCGGGAAATCTGTTTTAATTTCGGAGCCTTGACCATCATCAGACCAAATATCCCGATTACTGATACAAGTGCAAAAATCGCTACAGGCATGTTGTAATCTCTGTGGTGTCTGGCCAGAACAAAAATCAATACATCCATGAAAATCAAAAGGCTGATAATGATAAAATGAACCACGAAACCTATTTTGATTTTCATGAAATCGATTATAAAATATATGATTACATCCAAAAACTGGACCAGTAGCAGCTTGGCCAGCAGGTCCATGGTATCTGCCTGCCCGGTGATATCTTCTACAATAAGATAAAAATCATAGAGGGCCATTAAAGCTATTACCAGTGGCAGCAGCCTGTGAGTTTTAGCATGGAATCCACTGAAAATAAGGGTTTCCTCTGTAATAAGCACAATAATCAGGCAAATTGTCAAAAAAATCAGCTTCATAAAAACCTCAGTTAGTATTCCAAGCAACCATCAAGAATGCGTCGTACCTCAGATAAAATGTAAACCGGCTGGTAAGGTCTGATTATATAGCCCTTAGCGCCCAACTGTCTGCAGGTAATAACCGTCTTTCTGTCAGATATAGCCGTTACGAACAACAGAGGAATACGACCATTGTATTTTTTGTCAATAATCCCGGCAGCCTCTGTGCCTGTCATCTCCGGCATATCTATATCGAGTATTATCAAGTCCGGTTCATTATGGCTCTCAAGGTATTTAATGAGCTGTTCACCGGACTTAAACGGAATTACTTTATAAAAAGGTTCCAGAATCCCGCGAAGCATCTGAAGATTGGTCTTCATATCATCCACTATAACAATCCTTCTGTGGACCGCTGCCTCTACCATATCCTTTCTGTCCTCTTCATTTTTCTCCAGTCCTGGAGACTCCGGAGCAAAAATGGCGATATTCATATTGTCACGTCTGGCCAAATCAATGGATTCGCCACTGCTAATCACTCTGACTACAGGCCTTAGATTATGCTCACCTCCATTGGCCACTACCATAGCCAGCTCACCATTGGTCAGCCTTACTTCCGATCCCAGAGGGTACAGCGGTACAATTTTTATGAATTCATCTACCACTCTCTTATCAAAAATAATGCCCCCGCCTCCCATAAGATACTCTACGGCTTCCCAAGGAGAATAGCCTTTTTTATAAGGGCGATTGGAAACCAGAGCATCATATACATCTGCTACATGAAGAATCTTGGCTATAAGAGGAATTTCCTCTGCCATAAGACCATCCGGATAGCCGCTTCCATCCTCATTTTCATGATGGGCTCTGATAGCCACCAGGGTTTCTGCAGACACTTCTTCATAGCCTTCCACCATCTCGCAGGAATATTTTACATGGTTTTTTACTTTCTCATATTCCGCTCCTGTCAAACGCTCGGATTTATTCATAATAGCTTCCGGCACCTTAAGCTTACCAAAATCATGAAGAAGCGCAGCATTTACCAGATTCATCATATCTTCCGCTTCAAGACTCATGGAGATTCCTATGGCACAGGATAGTACCGCAACATTTACGGAATGAGCATAAGTAAAATCGTCAAATGAGCGCACATCGGCCATGTTTATGGTATTTATTTTTTTATCCAGCATCTCCTGAATAATAGACTTGGTGATTCCCGGAGCTTCTTTGACACTAAGCTTACGAATACACTCCTTTGCCATTTCACGAAGCTGAGGACTGATATCTTCTGCTACAGTGATATCTTTGGATATTTCATCTGCAATATAAATGCCCTGAAATCCCATTTTTTTCAAGCGTTCAATCAATGCAGCCGTCAGTACTGAATTTTTTGCAACCAGCATTCTGCCGCTTGAATCAGCGATGTCCATAGCCGAAATGTCATTCTCTTTTACGTGGGAAATAGATATGTATCTCATAGCTTCCTCCAAAAGACAGCATTATTATCCAATATTATAATAGCAGACAGTAGTTAAGAAAGCCTAATCAGAGCATTATCCTTTTCTTAATAAAAAAACTTCCGTAGCCCTAAAGCTACGGAAGTGAAAGCCTGCTATATTATTTTAAATTGAATTCTTTCTTGATAGCTTCAGCATCATCCTTTGTGATAAGTCCCTTTGATGCCACCTGATCGATAGCATCCAGTATTTCCTCTTTAAGCTCATCAGTAAGCGCTGTATTCTCATCATACTTTGTAAACTTCATGAGAGAATCGGAAAGCTCAATAATGGCATCCTTTCCTACTGATTTGATAGTAGCTGCTGTAACCACATTGGTGTACTTGCCATCTGTATACTTGCTGACATTGCTGTTTACAAGATTAGCAATGATGTCCGGGCCATTTGAAAGACTAAGTGTGGAAGAAATAAAGGATTTAAGCTTTCCCTCATCCTTAAGTAATGCCTCAACATCAATGTTAGCCAATGAATCACCTGTTACGGTCTGTCCACCGGATGTACCGTTACCGGATCCCTCACCGGATTCATTGCCTCCCGTAAGTGATGCGATTACTTTACTCATTTCTACGATGGCTTCAACGTCCTTTGTAAACTCTTCAACGCTGGTATAATCTGAAGACTCTGTTGAAGGCTCTACACCCAGCTCCTTATAGATAGTCTCTGTTACTACTTCCTTGCAAGCATTAACAATATCCAGCTTGTCTCCCTCATCCAGGAAGCCTGCGCTCTCAAGCTTTGAAGCAAAAGCTGTCACTTTGTTCAGCTCATCAATCTTGAAGCCCTCGTTGGAAGTAACCACAATGACAAGCTCAGTTACAGGCTCGATTACCTCAAGAATCTCAGAAAGCGCTTCGTTAAGATTATAAGACTCTGTCTTCACCTCTGTTGCACCGATATCTTTTGGCTTAACAGTAGTGGATGCATTAATGATAGCGTTAGTAGCAGCTTCAACACCTGTATATCTCATAACTACAATAGCAGGTGAATTAGCTGTGGATTCAAACAGATTTTTAATAAGAGAAATCTTTATGCCACCGATAGTAGCATTCTCATCCCCGGCTGCATATACAGGAGTCGCGTCTCCGTATGCCAATGCCTCCAAAACAGCTACCAGTCTGTCATTTTTCTCCATTGCAACCTTCTTGGCATTTTGATCACTGTTCTTTTCCAAAAGGTTGAAAATAGTATCCTTCATGCCTGAATTGTTGATGGTGGTGACCAGATTAAACATAGGCATAGTAATCAAAGCACATGTGAAAAGACCCACAGCACCACCGATTACACCACCAAGTACTCTGGAGTAAACAGGCATCCCGGTCTTCTGTGTATCTGCATCTTCTTCTGCACTCTCTGCCTTCTTTTTGCTAACGCTCTTAATGATAGCCTTGGTAATAAGGTAAAGGAAAAGGCCAATAAGCTTAAATACCAGGAAAAGCGGAACAAAAACCAGAGGAATCATGACTGAAAGGCTGAGACCCGCAATATGAGGTGCCACAGCCGCACCAATAGCAGCAAAATCAGATGAAGAAAAGAAATTAGTAACGATAGCTGTAAGGCTATCACCTTCCATGCCGTTTGCAGCCGCTATTTTCATGATAATGGTGAGGGTCAGATTCTTGGCTATAAGAGCAGCGATCAATGTACCCAAAAAGGTAAAGCCAACTCTAATGCCTGAGAGCTTTACTCCTCGCAAAACACCTACCAGCACCTCCAATGCCAGCACTACCAGCACAAATGCAAAAATTATCCATCCCATAATTGAATCCCTTTCTTTACTGGAATTATAGAAAATTCAAAGATATATACACTATCATACTGTATTGTGCAGTCAATTACAATTAATTAACTATTAAATTAAGCATGAATTTGCCCCTCGAGCCCATTTTCTGATTGACTTTTCCAAACGGATTTGCTACTACTTATTTGTAACTTTATTATAAATAAGGGAGGCTTATTATGAGTTATAAAAAGGTTGTAGTAGCAGGCGGTGGCGTGCTCGGAAGCCAGATAGCTTTTCAGGCAGCTTACTGTGGTTTTGATGTAACAATATGGTTGAGATCCGAATCATCCATCGGACGTACCCAGCCCAAGCTGGACAAGCTGAGAGAGAATTATCTTGAAGACATTGAGAAAATGTCTACCGACCCCAATTCTTGGTGCTCGGGACTTGCCGATTCCGACAATTTTGATAAGGCTGCATGCATTGAAAAAACAGAAACCGCTTACAAAAACGTAAAGCTGGAGCTGGATTTGGCAAAAGCCTGCGAAGATGCCGATCTGGTAATTGAATCCATGGCAGAGAATGTTAAAGATAAAATAGCATTTTATGAAAAGCTGGCACCTGTACTCCCTGAGAAGACTGTGATTGCCACTAATTCATCCACACTGCTTCCTTCCCAATTTGCCAAGTATACCGGCAGACCGGAAAAATATCTGTCACTCCATTTTGCCAATACTATCTGGAAAAACAATACCGCAGAAGTTATGGCTCAGGATCTCACCGATCGTAAGTATTTCGATGAGATAATGGAATTCGGTAATCAGATTCGCATGATTTCTTTACCTGTACATAAGGAAAAGAATGGCTACCTGTTAAATTCCATGCTGGTTCCTCTTCTTCTCAGCGGTCTGGACCTGTATGTATCCGGCGTATCAGATCCCAAGAGCATTGATACTGCTTGGACTCGTGGTACAGGTGCACCTAAGGGACCTTTCCAGATCTTTGATACTGTAGGTATAACCACTGCATACAACATTGTGCTTCAGTATCAAAAGGTACCCGGTCTTCTCAGTCCTATTCTTAAGAAGATGATGATGCCTTATAACTTCAAAAAAATGGAAGAAGTACTGAAGCAGTATATCGATGCCGGTAAGCTGGGCAAATCTTCAGGCGAAGGCTTCTATAAGTACAATTAATTCAAATTTAATGGGGTGTAGCACCTCATGTTGTTAATTCTTTTCTTGAGAAGCTTGACCTTAACGGCAAGAAAGTTATTGCATTTGCCACATCCGCACAGAGCGGCATGAACGCAGTAGAAGCTGCTCTCGCTCCTTCAGTTGCCGGTGCTGAACTGGTAATAGGCTGCATTGCCAAGGGTGATGCTGAGATTCAGGCTCTGGCTAAGTTAGCATAAGCTTAATTAGAAATGCGACCTGAATAATCCTGATCAAGTACCTCAAAACAATTTTTCAGAAAAATGATATGTGCTACGGAGATTACCACGCTTCGTAGCACTTTTTTTGGAAAAGGCAGTTCTTCAGGAGCTGTAGGCAAGTCCTCCCCGGTGATAAATGCATTTAATGTACTTTCCATCTCTTCGCAAAAATAAGAATAGGCCGTTTCCGTAGTGTAGGTCTGCTGCTGTAACTTAAAAAGCTTCGCTATATTGTCCATGGCCAACACCTGTTTTGCCAGACTAATAAAAATCAAATATGCTATCTGATCTGCATAATACTGTTTTTTTAACGGACGGGAAATATAACCTTGCTTTACGTAATTGCTGAGCATTGAGCTGGTAATAGAGTATCCCAGGGGCTCCAGACTCTCATTAATATATTTTACGGTCTGCTCCAAATAAAGGCCCACATTCGGAATCTCTTTATATCTGGGCAGGTGAAAATTTTCTATACCTTTTTTCATACTCTTTCTCCTCTTACTCGTATATAAATCATAGTATATATCAGTTTTCGAAAAACCGCAAATGCAGTTTGCAAAATCTTGACACAAGGCTTTATATGGTGTACTATATCAGAACATGAGTTTTTCATAAACCGATGGAAAGCTTGATAGAAACTTGTATAGAGAGGACTAATCATGATCTACAAAATTGTATCCGATTCATCTTCCAACCTAACCGGCTATAACGGGGGCGTTGCATTTACTTCAGTACCACTTCACATCATTATAGGCGACCGCGATTTTGCAGATGTTGAGGGCGCCAGCCCACTTTCCATGCAGAAGGCCCTGGATGAATATAAAGGAAAAACTTCCACCTCTTGCCCCAATACAGATGAATGGATCCAAGCTTTCGGCCGGGAAGCAGATGTGATTTTCTGCATTACCATTACCAGCGTTTTGTCAGGCTCCTATAGCAGTGCCAATACAGCAAAGGATATATACGAAAGTAACAACCCCGGAAAAAAAGTGTATGTGGTGGACTCACTTAGTACGGGTCCGGAGATAGCATTGATTATAGAAAAGCTTAATGCATTGATTTCAGAAGATAAAGATCCGGACGAAATATATGCAGCTATAAAGGAATACATGCAGCATACTCATTTATTTTTCTCTCTGGCATCATTAAATAACTTTGCCAGAAATGGCCGCATCAGCCCTATCCTAGCCAAGGGCATCGGACTCCTGGGAGTTCGTGTCATCGGAAAAGCAGTAGCCGGCAATCTAAAGCCCACCGGAAAAGGTCGAGGTGATTCCAAGGCTATTCCTCAGCTGGTACAGCTAATGAAAGAATCAGGCTATAAAGGCGGCAGAGTAATCATCGCTCATTCTCACAATCATGAAGGGGCCATCAGCCTTAAAAATTACATAATGGAGCAATTCGGTGTCTTCAATGGCTTTATTCATGAAAATCGTCTTCTGTGCAGTTACTACGCTGAGCCCCAATCCCTCCTATTAGGGTTCGAAGCATGAAATAATCCGAAAATATAGATTGCATAAAACTTAATTTTGTGCTATTAATATATATTGCTTTTACAGAGAATTTTTCTACCTGTAAAAATTCCAAATAATTCGACTATATTTCGGAGGCAATTCATGAAAAAAGCTATACCAATACTACTTATTGTAGGGTCTGTGTTCTACGCTCTCTATCTGGAGATTTTCAGGAATCAGATATGGGGATGGGGCCTGGCTCTTGTACTTATTCTTGCATATTTTATTTTGCATAAGAAAATATTTTCTGCACAAAAATGGCAGATTCAACTCTTATCTTTCCTGATACTCATAGGACTGTTGGTGGGAAATGCCGCCATTTCAGGCCCCAGAGAGCGTCGCGTCTCAGCCGGTAACGGCAAAAAGGACGGCTATTCCGACACTATCACCGTAGCTCAGGGTCAGTTACAGGGTATCAACAATCCGGCCGGCACCGTTGAAATTTTTGCCGGTATTCCATACGCTAAAGCGCCTGTAGGAGATCTTCGTTGGAAAGCGCCACAGCCTGCAGAAAAATGGGAAGGTGTCCGTTTATGCGACACATATGCCCCTATGGCTATGCAGAAAAGAGATAATCTCTTTGTTTCTTTCATGACCCAGATTATAGGTTACCATGAGCTTCCCATTTCCCTTAAGGACAACTATCTGGAAGCCATGAGTGAAGACTGTCTGTATCTTAATGTTTGGAAGCCCAAAAATGCCAAGTCCGGTGATCAGCTTCCCGTTCTGTTTTATGTGCATGGCGGCTCTCTGAACTCAGGAAGAAGTTACTTTGATGCGTATAATGGTGCTGCCCTGGCAGAACAAGGCGTAGTGGTAGTCACCATCGCCTACCGCGTAGGCGTATTGGGCTATTTGGCAGATGAAGCTCTGGCAGCAGAATCTTCCGATCACACCACAGGAAATTATGGCCTTTTAGACCAGATAGCTGCCCTCAAATGGGTATCTGAAAATATATCTGCCTTTGGTGGTGATGCCGGCAATATTACTATCGCCGGAGAGTCTGCAGGATCCTCCTCTGTCAATGCTCTCTGTGTATCTCCTTTGGCCAAGGGTCTTTTCAGAAGAGCTATAGCGGAAAGCAGCGGCATAGTGGCCATTAAGCCATATCACACCTTCCGCACCATGGAACATGCTCAAAATATTGCCAACAGTATAAAGAAGGAATTTAACTGCTCTTCTGTGGAAGACCTTAGAAAAGTTCCTGCTGATAAGCTGGTTTACACCAGCTATCAGAATAATGAAATGACTGTCGATGGCTATGCCATTGTAGAACAGCCTTACCTCACCTATCTGGCACAGAATAATAATGAGGAAGCCGTACTGGGTGGCTATAACGGCAATGAAGCCTTCTCCTTCCTTATGTTTGATAAAAAGCCGACTCTTGCCAATTATCAGGAATCCCTGGAGAAAATCACAGGAAAGTACGCCTCACAGATGGTAGCCGTAAAGCCTGCCAAAACAAATAAGGAGGCCAAAGATAATTTCATCGATCTGGTAGGTATGGCTTGGTTTGGCTACAGCCATTATGCCTGGTCAGAGCTAATGGCTCAGGAAAACAGACCTGCTTACCTTTACTATTTTACCAAGACCAATAAGGCTCTGGGTGACTGGCATTCCGGAGAGCTCCCTTACTTCTATGGTAATTTGAAGAAAAACGGCAATTACAGCTCTGCTGATTTTGCCCTCTCCAAAACCATTCAGGCCTACATTCTGAATTTCATGAAAACAGGCAACCCTAATGGTGAAGGATTGCCTGCATGGGATACCTATAATTCCAATCCAAATCTGGTAATGCGCCTGGATACTGAAGTAAAAATGGAAGAAAATTCCTACATTCCTGTTTTCAAAGTATTTGACGCTTATATGGCAGATTTCAAATAGTATCGGATTTCCCCTTGTACAAATACATATATAACATAAGCCGGCATGGAATTAATATGCCGGCTTTTTTACATTAATCTTTATGCTGAACCTTTACTCCCCCTGCTCTTCCTTTCTCCATATGCAGGAGTTGGGCACCTTCGCAAGGATTCTGCCCAATTCTTTGTTATAGTAATGCAGGGAATAATTCCAGCCGTCAGGTACGGTATCAAGATAGTTAAAGACTCTGTCGCTGACGGTACTTATAGCTTCCTCATCTGCATCATCCTCGAATTCAAGCACAACAGGTGTAACATATCCTTCTTCTGAGTCATTGATATGCTTATGCACCAGGTAAATCGCTTTTAAGTGACCTTCTCCTGCAGCTACTATAGACTCTCTTACTTCCTTCATCTTTTCTTCAGAAAAATTTTCACAGGATAAATCGTCTGTTCCCCTGATCATATCGCGCTGACTGTATATATCCAGTTCATTCTGCCGCCATTCTTCAGCCTTTCTGTGATATTCCTCATATTCCTCATCCAGACCATTTCTGCAGCAATAAGAGCCGATAACATCTATGGCTTCATCAATATAATTGGCATTGTCATCGGTAGCAGCATACACCATAGCCAGGCCTTCAGGGTCGTCATGATTCAGCAGGTATTTTCCCAGACAAAAAACAGGATATGACTTGGTGGCCAACTCAATATTGCTGTCTTCTGCTATCTGTCGACAGAATTCCACCATTTCTTTGTACTGGCAGGAAACACTTAATGCCCCTATGATAGCCTTATACTTTTCAGGATTAGCGTAGCCTTTTTCCCAGTACTCCTTAAGGTCTTCCATCAATTTGTCATATTCTTTTTTGACTCCCTCTACTTCAGGCTCGTTGGTTTCTTTCCATAAAAGGTCCAGCTTTTCCGTGGCCTTCCTGCTTTCGATTCTGTAAGGAGTATTATCCTCTGTATCTGGAAGCTGTACCTGCACCGTAGCATATTCAACTCCCACATTTTTTATTCTCTCACGAACAATAGGATGAGTTGCATTCTGGGGCTGGCGCTCGGTTTTGAAAGCCTCATACCATCTTGCAGAATGATCATTAAAGATCTTTCTGAAAAGAGACTGCTGATAGGATGCCATATGAGAAAGCGCTTCTTCACTCAGGAAGTAGAGATGATCAGCCTCATAATAATCATCTATAAGAAGTTTAGCCCTATCATACATTGCCAGCTTTATCAGGGATGAGGCAAATTTTCCGCGATTGCCCAGCTCTGCTGCCTTATTATCAGCTACCTCTTCCACAAATTCCGAAGTCACTGCGGAAAACATAAAGCTATAGTATGAAATGTTTGTCCCGTGATATGCTGAAATTATATTAACCATGCGAGCAAGCAAATGGTCTTCACCACTGTCAAATAAAAACACCTGGCAGAAAAAGCAGTTTGTAGGATTATCAATATCAGTAAAGTTCAAATGAGAAAATTCATGGAGCATAACATTGTAAAGCTCTTCCTCATCCTCCAGATACAAAAGGTCTATACCTATCTGTATGGAAATATCTCCATTTTTTCCACGCCCTACCTTGCATATGCCTGCATTGGCTTCCATAATAAATATTATTCTGATTTTAGAGTTTATGCCGCATGCCTTGGCAGCTTTTTGAACTATTCCATAAATAACAGGATAGTCCTCCGGCTTTTCATAGCGAGACCAGTCAAATCTGCATAATAAAAGATTAAAAAGCTGGTATGCATAGCCGAAAAAACCGCACAGACTAATCAGTAAGGTTAAAATCGTAAGATAAAGCTCCACTGAAAAGGCTGAAAAAAAAGCAAGCAAGAGCAGATTAAAGAATAACAGGCCAAAAAACACCTTAGCCCTGACAATACTCTTTCTAAGCTTTCCGGATACCTCAAGATAATCACCGGATAAATGGGCCTCCCGGGCCATCTTTTTATTCTCAGTGAACTCCTGCTGAAAAGAAGCCACCTTTCTTTCCTTCATCTGCTTAACAAACTTCTTTGCCCTTGCAGGCTGCCACCACAACATAAAAAACGTCACAGCAAAAACAAGAAGATAAATAGCCGTCATCCAGTCCAATGCGCTACCGCCCCCGGTTTTAAGCAGGTTGCCGGCTGCATATAAGGAAAGTACCAGTATTACGGCAAGAAAAACCGACAGTATATTTACCAATAATACTGTCGGTTTATTCGTTTCTTTTACGTGCTGTTCTTTTTTGTTCTCCATAATGTCCCCCTTCGAAGCACTCATTTTAATGCTTTTTCGTGTCCTCATAACACGGGATTCATTATAAAGAATAAAATATATTTTTTCAAGTAAGTATAACTGCAGAATTCTTTATCTGCTGTCCCGGCATCAGCCCAATGTAACATTAATGGTATGGGTCTCATCTGATTTCATATTCTTAATAAGTGCCAGGTCAAGAATAGCCTTTCCGTTCTCGATTCTGATAGCTGTGCCATCAGCCAAAACAGCCGATTTCACACTGTATTCTTCAGGTTCCAGGCCACGCTCATTGGTAAATACCACATTCCATCTGTGACAAGCAAAGTTTAGCTCTATGCCAGCCTTTTTTTCAGCGTCAAACTGCTCTGCCATAAGCTTTGGATCCAGAATAAGATTACCTGCTTCACCTCTTACGCCAAACATCTGATTAATAACAGTCAGCATATACCAGCTGGCAGCGCCGGTCAGATAATGGTAGAGTCCGCGGCCTCCCTTTCCAAAGTACTCCGGCAGGCCAGGATAAATATGACTATTTGCAAAATCCATAGAATGCCTGTAAAGGGTATTAAGCGACTTGTAGCCCTCCCTAGCAAAGCCTCTCTGATAAAAAGCGTTGCCGTACATAACTGCCATGTGAGAAAAAACAGCTCCGTTTTCTTTTTCGCCAAAAGCAAAGCCTGACATTCTGCCAAGATTCAGCTTGATTTCCTCAAAATTAGTATTGAGTCTATAGCCGCCACAGCTCTCGTCATAGAGATATTTATCCGCAGATTTTGCTATCTCCGCCACCTGCTCTTTAGTAGCTGTACCTGACATAATGGAGAAAACCTGACCCGTAAGCATCATCTGGCTTTTGCCGTTGATAAGACCCTCAAGAGCCTTACCATCATTATCATAGTAGCCGTTGTACCAGCTATTTCCCTGCCCGTCAGATACCCACTCTGTCTCGCGGATATGCTTCATAATCCACTTGCCCTTTTCCTCAAGGTTCTCCGCCATTTTCACGGTATCAACAGTGATTTTTTCTCCTGTGATATTATGCTTGCAAGCCTCGGCAAAACCATCCAGAATAGCAAGTTTTTCATTAATATTATCGTAGGTCGCACTGCCACATGTAAAAAGGCTCTGCATCTCTCGGAAAAATTCAAGCTTTTCTACGCCCATGTCTGCCAGGGAGTTAAGGAGTCCGGCCAAATCGACCAGATTTTTAGCATAGGCATTTGTAAAGGCTACCGACTCACCGCGCTTCCCCGCCATATCCAGTGCATCATTCCAGTCCGCATCTCTCATTCTGATATGATTATGTTCGCCCACCTCCCAGAAAGCAGTAAGTGCTTGAAGAACAAGATGCTCTAGAATAGTGCCCTCATACTCCCTGCCATTTTCATCCTGCTGCCAGGTGGAACTTGCATCCCAAAGTCCGTCAACTGCCGTACCGCGTTTCACCTGTCTGTCCTTAAAATATTTGACTTGCTCCAGCAATATATTCAGGTCACCGGTCTGATCTATATAAAGCTTGGTAGTCATGAATGGCCATACGCCGTGGTCCATCCATACTCTGGTAATGGAATTTCTGTCAGCTTTAAACTCACCCAAATGCTCACCGATAATGGTAGCATTTGTACCGTCCACGCGCACTCCCGCAAAGTTGGCCACCAACATCTGCCTTACCCCACCGGGATTCATGAGAAGAAGTGCCAGACAGTCCTGCCAAAGGTCACGCCAGCCTCTGCCTCCCTTGCCATAGTCATGGTGTGGCAGGAAGGAACAGCCAAATACCCTTCTAAGATCCGGCTGGAAGCTTACCCAATTCATGAACTGATTGAAAGTCTCGTCTCCGGTATGGAAGCTGACATTAACAATGTTTTCCCAGTACTTTCCGGTCTTATCCAGTTCTTCTTTGACGCAGTTTTGACACTTATAGCCTGATAACATCTCTGTAATGGCGGCTTCGTCTCCGGCACATCCGGCAAATACAATGTAGGTGGTGCTTTCTCCGGGCTGTAAGCTTTCACTGGCAAATTCAAGGCCTCCCAATGCCTCCTGTCCGTTCAGTATATAGCCGGGCTTTTCCGCCTCCACTTTTCCATATATAGCTTCAGGCTGCTCCAGACTTCCGCCCTCACCGATGAAGGTGTTTACATCAGGATAAAAAGCTACCGGATTGTCGCCATTGCCTGTCATGCCTTTTACAAAATAGAAAGTATCATTTAACTGGTGACCTCTCTCATCGAAAGAAAGAGTCGGATTAACGATAATCCCCTTCTCAGTAACCTTTACCCTGTGCAGCAAGGAGGTAACATGCCTATGATCTCTGATATTATCGGCGCTTCTGCCGTAAATAGGGTATGCAGCGACAGCCTGAATGGTAATGGCATGGTCATTTATATTCTTGATCTCCACCTGATTGATTTCCATATTTTTATCAGCGGGAATAAAAGAAGTAATGCTGGCCTGAATGCCATAATCCTTATTTTCTCTGATGGTACGATGCCACATGTATCCTGCCTCAACAGTGACACTTTCTTCCTTGTCGGTAAACTTCATAGCCTGCTGCATAGCTGAGCTGCCTGTAGCTGACCATGCGCCTCGTCCCTCTATCTTCACCCAGAAATTTCTTGTGCTTTTATTATTGTGAAGGTTAATTGCACTAACAGGCTCATATAAGAAATGATTCTGGTCCAGCTTGGCATCACCGGCAAGCTCCGGTGTAATGGCTGATTTTAGTCCACAGTCACTGGCCAGTGGAAAATACATGGCAGTATGCTTCTGGGCGTCCTCAAGTCTAAAGCTTCCTTTGTTGTCTAAAAAAGTGTACATTTTCATATCCGGTCTCCTAACAGCTTCACTTTTTTGAAATAAAAACGTTTTTATTTAAATATAAAGCATTTTTCGCCCATTTGCAACATATTTCTTATTGTTTTTTTCTCCCCTGCAGGATGAATTTCAGCAGCTGTCTTTCCATTTCCGGGCACCACCATTTTAGATATCCGGCCTTGGTAGGATGGATAGGATCTGCCATGTATAATTTCCTTTCTTCCTCTGTGATATCATTAAAACCATCATCAGACCATAAGTCCAGAATGCCAATCCCCCATTTTTCTGAAATGTCGTATAAGCGGTCCACCATCAATGAATAATCTGCACTGTCATATCTGCTGCCGGTGTAAAACATTACAGGGCAATTCCAATTTTGCCTGCAGTAAGCAATTATGTATTCGATGGCTCCTGTTACAGTAGATGTATCGAATGCGTCCATATCAAAAGACTCTCCCATTTTACCCAAAGGCTTCTTTTTCGTCGCGTCATTTGTTGACAGCTGACAAATCACCAGCTTATAGTCTTTCGTTTTATCCACGTTGTGTACCAAACGGCTAATATAAGAATCAGGCCCCTCGTCCACAAGCGTGGTACCACTAACCGCTTCCTTCGTCACGTTACAGCCGAAGCGTTTCCCGAAATATTCCGGCATTGCTTCCTGTAATGACGCAGCGCCATACGTTACTGAAGATCCCAGAAATAATACGTCCTTATCTGTCAAAATATTATTATCAGCTCTCTCTATGTGCTCAAAACTGTATCTCTCACTGTTTCCCATTATCTCGCTCTCCTTCTCACCAAGTAATACTCCAAATGCCCATTATATGTTATCAAACGCTGGAATTATTACACGTATTTCCTTTTTCCGCAATAAAAAACTGCTATAGTTTTCTCAACTATAGCAGGCCAAAAAGTTGTCAATCAGAACCGTCCCCAGCGACACTATAATATTCCGGCGTACTCGTAGCCGGCTTCCTCTACTGCAGACTTAATAAGTGCCTCGTCTACCTCGCCGCTCTTGGTAATAGTCACAAGATTTTCCTCGTGGGATGCTACTGCTGTCTCGATACCGGGGAGTGCCTCAAGAGCCTTCTTTACATGAGCCTCACAGTGTCCGCACATCATTCCGTTAACCTTAATCTTCATATTCTTGTCTTCCTTTCCTGTTTCTGTTTTGTTTTCCTGTTTTATTAAAATCCCTGTTACGGGCTTTTTAATCTTACGATCTCTTTTACTGCTATAAGCCTTAACAAAATTAAGTCTCAATGCATTTGACACCACGAAAAAGCTGGACAATCCCATAGCTGCAGCGCCAAACATAGGGTTCAGAGTCCATCCGAAAAGGGCTATATAGCAGCCTGCTGCCAAAGGAATACCTATTACATTGTAAAAAAAGGCCCAGAAGAGATTTTCGTGGATATTTCTGATAGCAGCTCTGGAAATTCTAATGGCCGCAGCCACATCCATAAGACTGTTTTTCATAAGCACTACATCGGCTGCGTCAATAGCAATATCTGTACCTGCGCCAATAGCTACGCCTACATCTGCCCTGGTAAGTGCCGGCGCATCATTGATTCCGTCACCTACCATAGCCACACTGCCATACTCTTTCAGCATGCGAATAACTGCGTCTTTTTCATCAGGCTTCACCTGGGCTGCCACTTCATCCACCTGAGCCTTATCTGCAATCGCTCTGGCAGTAAGTACATTGTCACCAGTCAGCATTACTACATGGATGCCCATTCCTTTAAGCTCTGCTACCGCCCGGGCAGAATCCTCTTTAATAGTATCCGCTACTGCAATGATACCCAGCAGTTTATGATCCTTGGCAAAGAAAATGGGTGTTTTTCCCTGGGCTGCCAGCTCAGCTATTTTACCCTCCAGCTTTTTACTGTCCGTGGCGGTTTCCCGGGCTACAAAGCCGGCATTGCCACCCGCTACCGGGCTTCCGGATAATTTTGCCGCAAGGCCATTTCCCGCATAAGCCTGAAATTCGCTTGTTTCCTGAAGGGTCACATGATTTTTCTCAGCGTATTCTATAATAGCTTTAGCGATAGGGTGCTCACTCTTATTTTCCAGGGCATAGGCTACTTCCAAAAGCTCCTTTTCCTCGCTATCCTCCAGTGAGATAATGTCTGTAACCTGCATAATTCCTGTAGTGATAGTGCCGGTCTTATCCAAAGCCACAATCTGAATCTTGCCGGCCTGCTCCAGGGAGGCTGCGGTCTTAAATAGAATACCGGCCCTGGCAGCTATACCATTTCCTACCATAATGGCTACAGGAGTAGCAAGTCCCAAAGCGCATGGACAGCTGATTACCAGCACAGATACCGCTCTGGCAATGGCATATCCAAAAGTCTCCCCTACCAGCATCCATACCACAAAGGTAACTAATGCTATAGCGATAACTACGGGAACAAAAACACCGGATACCTTATCTGCGATCTTGGCTATAGGAGCCTTGGTGGCTGCTGCATCGCTGACCATACGTATGATGCCTGCCAAGGTGGTGTCCTCACCTATTCTTTCTGCCCGGCAGACCATATAGCCGGAAGTGTTAATAGTAGCTGCTGAAACCTTGTCCCCGGCCTGCTTATCTACAGGAATACTTTCACCTGTCAGTGCGGATTCGTTCACCGCACTCTGACCCTCTACCACTACGCCATCTACAGGAATACTGTCACCGGGACGGACTACAAATCTGTCGCCTACCTTAACCTCTTCAATAGCCACTTCCTTCTCCTGACCCTGAACCAGGAGAACTGCTGTTTTGGGAGTCAGTTTCATCAAGGACTTAAGCGCATCTGTAGTCTTTCCCTTTGACTTTGCTTCCAATGTCTTTCCTACAGTAATCAAGGTAAGTATCGTAGCTGCAGATTCAAAGTAAAGCTGATCCATATAGTACATAATATCTGCTTCATTGCCATTAAGGACTGCAGATGTCATGGCAAAAAGAGCAAATATGCTGTAACCATAGGAAGCAGTAGCTCCCAGAGCCACCAGGGTATCCATATTGGGTGACCTATGGATGAGGCCCTTAAATCCACTTATAAAAAACTTCTGATTGACAACCATTATAAGGCCCGCTATCAAAAGTTCATACAGGCCCATAGCCACGTGATTGCCCTCCAAAAAGCCTGGCAGGGGCCAGTCCCAAAGCATATGTCCCATAGACACATACATAAGCGGTATCAGGAGAATCACTGATACAATCAGGCGTTTTTTCATCTTTGGTGTTTCGGTATCCTTGAGTGCTTCATCATAATCAGCGTTGCTTTTAGCTGAGCCCTTGGCTGCCTTTAGGCTGGCGCCATATCCTGCAGCTTCTACAGCCTTAATAATGGCATCAGGGGAGGCGCTGCCCTCTACCCCCATGGAATTGGTGAGTAAGCTCACGGCACAGCTTTCTACGCCTTCCACAGCACTTACGGCCTTCTCTACTCTGGCCTGACATGCTGCACAGCTCATACCTGTCACATTATATTGTTCCATATATGCCTCCTACTTCATGAGCTTCTGCAAAGTCACTACCAGCTCATCAATGACATCATCATTGCCTTCTCTGATATTATCTGCGACACAGCTCTTCATATGGTTGGCCAAAAGGACCTTATTAAAGCTGTTAAGAGCTGAAGTGATAGCTGATACCTGCATCAGGATATCAGTGCAATAGGCATTGCTTTCCAGCATGCCCTCCACTCCTCTTACCTGGCCTTCAATTCTCTTAAGCCTGTTCATCAGATCCTTATATTCTTTTTCTTCTCTATCCTTTGTCTTGCCTGAGCAGTAAGGACAGCTTTCATTATTATCCGGCATAGCGACCTCCATATACCCCATAGGGGTATCATTTCCAGATCAGTATATACCCTGTAGGGGTATGTTGTCAATAACAAAACGCCCGGAGCAAATGCCCCGGGCGTCTTTATTGTTTACTGCTCTTCTTTTTTCTTTCTCTTCATAGTTACTACTGCCATAGCTCCAATAGCCGACATCATAACTGCCAGTACATAGCCCTTATAATCTGCTACGCCTGTCTGAGGAATAT
>JAZUFN010000187.1:0-2911 GCA_045640725.1 Lachnospiraceae bacterium | reverse complement strand
CCTTCCAAAGGTAAAAGTAGAGGTAGTAGTATCCAAGATTCCTGTAAGCGATGTTATTGCAGCTGCCAAGAGAGCACTTTATACAGGACATATCGGAGACGGCAAGATTTTTGTATATCCTGTTGAGAAGGTTGTTAAGATCAGAACAGGTGAAGAAGACTTCGCAGCACTTCAGGATGTTGAATAAATAGACACGCTAAGCCATGCATGATTTTATCTGCATGGCTTTTTTTATTGGAAGTATTGAAATAAATAAATAAAATGGTCATAATAAAATAGTGGGTAAAAGCACCAAATACAGGAGGATAAATATGCAGAACATGCCCTTTTGGTACAGGAAAATAGATGAAAAAGGAAAAGTAACGGAAGAAGCACCCAGACCAAAGTCTGAGAAGAAGCTTTTTCATGTACGAGTAGATATAAATCCTCATGTTGTTTACAAAAATGATCCACGTTATTTGAGCTCCCAGAGCATGATAAAAAAGCTATTGGAAGGACTGGGAGACTATATTGAGAGCGTCAATATAGACTGTTGCCGCAGCTTTTCTACTTTCAGTGTTATGGACAATAACGGCAGTGCGGTAGAAGAGAATGTTAAGAGAATATGGTGGGCCTTGTATCCGGAGGCAAAAAATGCCATTGAGGTGAATTCTTTCGTAGAAGACGGAACAGAGATGGCCAAGGTGCTTAAGGAGATATATGCAGGCTATTTTGGCTGGGCATCTTATATCAGAATGGTAACGGAGATGGCCTGTGAGCTGCCTCTGGTACAGGCAAGTAAAGCAGAGGAACTGGTAATGAATCGCAATTACCTGATTTCAATAGATGAGGGCTGTGGCTTTTCTACTATGCTGTCTTCCTTTTCTGATTTTATGAACAGGGTGGGATATTTGGAGTACAGCGATTCGGGTACTTTGGAATATAAGATTAGTGAGAACGACGATAGCCATGACATCACTACAGGCAGCCTGTTCAACACCCTATGGGATGATGCTACCCGAGAGAGGTGTATAGGCCTTGATATATCTTATTTTTTACCTAAGGAAAAGCATGATGAGCTTAGAACTTTTCTGAAGCGCCTGTACAAGCTGCAGCAGAGATACATTTTTCTTTTTCGTATTCCTTTCCTGGAGGATAAAGCCGGAAAAGAAATATACGATCTGATTGAGGATGTAGTAAGTGTTGACCAGCTGGTAATAGAGCCCTACAGTGAGCTCATATATGCTGAATGCTTCAATGACATAATAATAAAGCATAAAATAGATATTACAGACGAAACCATCGAGCTTTTTTATGAGCGCATGCGCATGGAAAAGAGGGACGGACGTTTTTATGGCCTTAAGACGGTAAGAAAAATTGCAGAAGAGGCTATGTTACTTAAGATCAGGCATGATGCAAGGGTGGCTAAAAGCGGCAATGTTTATAATGCTGCGCTGATGAATGCAGATGATATAGAAGGAATCCTGGAAGACTTTGATAAAAAGCCTAAAAATGGATACGATGAGCTTCATGAGCTGATTGGCATGGAAGAAATAGAAAAGAAAATTCGTGAGATAGTAGCTCAGGTTAAGCTGGCCAAGGCAAATGACAGGCTGGACACTCCATGTTTACATATGAGGTTTACAGGAGCGCCGGGTACAGGGAAGACCACCGTGGCACGTATCATAGGCAAGGTGTTTAAGGAAGAAGGTATTTTGAGAAAAGGCAGCTTTTTTGAGTATGGGGCCAGGGACCTTTGCGGTAAGTACATAGGACAGACCGCCCCCAGAACTGCTCAGATTTGCAGGGATGCCTATGGCTCAGTGCTTTTTCTGGATGAGGCATATTCTCTCTATACAGGAGATAGTGAAGCCGGCCAGAATGATTACGGACGTGAAGCTATCACCACGCTTATTGCTGAGATGGAAAATCATCGTGATGATATGGTAATCATCATGGCAGGCTATACAGACGATATGAAGACTCTTATGGAAGCAAATGCAGGCTTAAGAAGCCGCATGCCTTATATTATTGAATTCAAGAGCTATAGTAGGGAACAGTTGGCACTGATTTTCATGAATTATGTGAAAAAGCATTTTGATGTGGGAGAAGGTCTGAAGGAGTCTGTAAGAGAATATTTCAACAATCTTTCCGATAGTTTTCTGGAGTCCAAGGAATTCGCCAATGCTCGTTTTGTAAGAAATCTTTACGAACGTACCTGGTCCAGAACTGCTATGCGTATGGCAGCAGATGGCAGCGGAGAGTATGTGATTACCGTGGCAGATTTTAACAGTGCATGCTCTGATAAGGAATTCTCAGAGGAACTGGCAGTAAAGAGAAGAATAGGGTTTTAAGTCTCTTTTTTATTCGTAAATAAAAGAAAAAGTGTTGACAAAAGCAGTATACTTGTATACAATGTTTAGCAAGTTAAAGCGACAAAGACGTCGATAGATGTCTTTTGTCGCCTTTTTTTATGCATTAAGGAGATAAAAAGCGTATGTGTTCAATAATGGGATGTAAGGGTGAGGATATTGCCAAAGAAGAGTTTATGAAGGGGCTGGAAAAAACTATTTCCAGAGGCCCTGATATGGAAAGAGTTGAACAGTATAAGGATGCATATCTGGGATTCCAGAGACTCAGCATTATGGGGATTTCTGAAAGCGGTATGCAGCCATTTAACTATAAGAAAAATGCAGTAGTATGTAACGGCGAGATATACGGTTTTAGAAAAATAAAAGAGGAACTTAAATCTTCTTATACTTTTATGAGTGAATCGGACTGTGAGGTCCTGCTTCCTCTGTATGAAAAGTATGGCGTGAATATGTTTCGTATGCTGGATGCTGAGTATGCCTGCATCATCTATGACGGTGAAAAGGACCAGCTGGTGGCAGCACGTGATCCTATCGGCATCAGACCTCTTTTTTACGGCTAT
>JAZUFN010000186.1:0-3081 GCA_045640725.1 Lachnospiraceae bacterium | reverse complement strand
ACTATTCGAGACATCTTATAGGATCCCAGCCGGGAGAACCGCCATATACGCTTATTGATTATTTCCCCGATGATTTTCTTATGATTATCGATGAGTCCCATATGACTATTCCCCAGATAGGCGGTATGTACAACGGCAGCCGTTCCAGAAAGCAGACGCTTATCGACTACGGCTTTCGTCTGCCATCAGCGCAGGACAATCGCCCGCTGAATTTCGAGGAGTTTGAGAGCCATATCAGTACTATGCTCTGTGTATCAGCTACACCTGCGAAATACGAGGAAGAGCATGAACTTTTACGCGCGGAGCAGATTATCAGGCCTACCGGTCTTTTGGACCCTGAGGTATCCGTAAGACCTACAGAGGGCCAGGTGGATGACCTTATCGGTGAGATAAGGAAAACTGTTTCCGAAAAAGGAAAGGTCCTGGTAACTACTCTTACGAAAAAAATGGCGGAAGACCTGACCGACTATATGCGAGAAGTGGGTATCAGGGTGAAATACCTGCACTCTGATGTAGATACTTTGGAACGTCAGGAAATTATCAGAGACATGCGTCTTGATGTTTTCGATGTACTTGTGGGTATCAATCTTTTGCGAGAGGGTTTGGATATCCCGGAGGTATCGCTAGTTGCCATACTTGATGCGGATAAGGAAGGTTTTTTAAGATCCGAGACCTCGCTCATCCAGACGATAGGACGAGCTGCCAGAAATGCTGAGGGACATGTTGTCATGTACGCTGACAGAATTACCGATTCCATGGATAGGGCCTTGAAAGAAACGGAAAGAAGACGTAAAATACAGGCCGAGTATAATGAAGCCCATGGTATTACCCCTACTACCATAAAAAAAGCGGTGCGTGATCTTATAAGCATCTCCAAGAAGGCAGAGCCCAAAACTGAAGTGCTGGCAAAGGACTACGAGTCCATGACTGTAACAGAGCTTAAGAAGCTGTCGGATATGATTACCAAGAAAATGCATGCAGCTGCAGCAGAGCTTAATTTTGAGCTGGCAGCAGAGCTTAGGGATAAGCTTTTGGAGGTTCGAAAGTACTTGTAATATAACTACCTAAGAAGGACTTAATATGTTTAACGAAGCTAAGAATTTTATTAAAATCAGAGGTGCAGCAGAGCATAATCTGAAGGGGATTGATATTGATATTCCCCGAGACAGATTTGTGGTACTTACAGGCCTTTCAGGCTCTGGCAAGAGCTCTCTGGCTTTTGATACCATATATGCAGAAGGTCAGAGACGCTACATGGAGTCTCTTTCTTCCTATGCCCGCCAGTTCCTGGGCCAGATGGAAAAGCCCAATGTAGAGTCTATAGAAGGACTTTCACCTGCCATATCCATAGATCAGAAGTCTACCAACAGGAATCCCCGTTCTACAGTAGGTACTGTTACTGAGATATATGACTATTTCAGACTTCTGTATGCCCGTGTGGGAGTACCGCACTGCCCCAGCTGTGGTCGCGAGATAAAAAGGCAGACTGTGGACCAGATGTGCGACGAGCTTATGTCTATGCCTGAAGGCAGCAGACTGCAGGTGTTGGCTCCGGTGGTTCGTGGCAGAAAGGGTGAGCATGTTAAGCTTTTAGAGGATGCCAAAAAATCCGGCTTTGTCCGTGCCAGAATTGATGGCAATGTAGTAGACTTAGCTGAAGATATAAAGCTGGAAAAAAATAACAAGCATACTATTGAACTGGTTGTTGACCGTATAAAAATAAAAGAAGGGATAGAGCAAAGGCTGACGGATTCTATAGAAACAGCTCTCAAAATGGCTGAAGGACTTATGGTGGCAGACTTTATGGATGGCCACGAGAAGACCTTTTCCCAGAGCTTTGCCTGCCCTGATTGCGGAGTGAATCTGCCGGAGTTGGAGCCACGTTCATTTTCCTTTAATAATCCTTTTGGAGCTTGTCCTAACTGTAATGGTATAGGCGTAAAAATGGAGTTCTCACCGGAGCTTATGATACCTGATAAGAATCTTTCTATTAAGGAAGGTGCCATTCAGGTAATGGGATGGATGTCCTCATCAGATGAAAAGAGTTTTGCAGGCAGTCTGCTTAAGGCATTGGCCAAGCATTACGGTTTTTCTCTGGATACTCCATGGAAGGATCTGACTCCCGAGGTACAGGATATGCTGATACATGGTACCAAGGGTGTATCTGTGGATGTTAAGTATACGGGCCAGCGTGGCAGCGGTGTATATCCTGTGGTTTTTTCCGGAATAGTAAAAAATGTTGAGCAGCGCTATCGTGAGACAGCCTCCGAGACTATGAAGGCTGAGTATGAAAGCTTTATGACTACCACACCTTGTACGGAGTGCGGCGGTCGCAGACTGAAAAAGGAAATATTGGCAGTTACCGTGGGAGATAAGAATATATCAGAAGTAACTGATTTCCCTGTCAGAGACCTTCTGGACTTTTTGACAGATCTTAAGCTGACTCCTATGCAGCAGACTATAGGAGCTGCCATCCTTAAGGAAATCAAGGGAAGAGTAAAATTCCTCTGTGATGTAGGTCTGGATTATCTGACTTTATCCAGAGCTGCAGGTACGCTATCAGGAGGTGAAGCCCAGCGTATTCGTCTGGCTACCCAGATAGGCTCGGGACTGGTAGGAGTGGCTTATATTCTGGACGAGCCCAGCATCGGCCTGCATCAGAGGGATAATGACAAGTTATTAGGCTCTCTGAAAGCTCTTAGAGACCTGGGCAATACACTTATAGTAGTAGAGCATGATGAAGATACCATGCGTCAGGCTGATTTCCTGGTAGATATCGGACCGGGGGCCGGTAAAGAGGGTGGTCGCATTGTGGTAGCCGGTACTCCGGAAGAAGTAATGGCATGTCCCGACTCTATTACAGGTGATTATCTGGCCGGCCGCAGAAAGATTGATGTACCTAAGAAGCGTAGGCAGCCTGCCGGCTGGGTCAAGGTAAAGGGTGCAGCAGAGAATAATCTTAAAGGAGTGGACGTGGATTTCCCTACAGGAGTATTTTGCTGTGTTACAGGTGTATCCGGATCCGGAAAAAGCTCTCTTACCAATGAGATTTTATATAAGACTCTGGCAAAGGAGCTGAAT
>JAZUFN010000185.1:0-3249 GCA_045640725.1 Lachnospiraceae bacterium | reverse complement strand
CTTGCTGGAAGAAAGCTCATATTTCACACCATCTATAGTCATATATGTACTTAAATCCTCAGCAAAATCATTAAGATTAGCTTCCGGTTTAGGTTCAATCGGTGGAAATTCTATAGGCACAGTAGGTGTTGGAGTATCTGTGGGGCCAGGAATAGAAGGGCTGGGGCTCATCTCCTCTGCCTGCGTAGGCTTGGGTGTGTTAATTACAGCTGTAGGCTTGGGTGTGCTGCTTACATTAAGCAAATCATTTATCAAATCATCATCTATACCTGTGTCCAAGTTATCTCCTTTTTCACCGGATACTTGTTTATATTCTTCTAATGTAGCGATACTGATTATATCCCTTATATAATTGGAACTATTAATTACTTTGCTTCTTCCCGGAAAATGATCCAGAAAATACTTTTCCACGTCTGAATCCAGACTACCCTTAACCACAGCTTCCTTCAGTGATGGAAAGCCTGCCAGCATTCTGTTTTCTTCCTCAGAAAAAACCGAGTCATGTTCTGCTCCCCAAATATAGTAGCTTCCTAATCCCAGTAGAACGAGCAGCCAAAATATCGGAAATATAACTTTTAATACTTTCATTCCACTCCTCCTATTAGAATCTGAAATACAAGAAAGGATTGTAGCTCTGTCCTTCCAGCAACATCATGGAAACTATCAAAAGCAGGCTGATAACAAGAGGTTGCATCACCTTTACTACCGTCTCCATGCCCTTATTATGAGCCTTCTCTATCTGCTGCTTCCATGGGAAACATGCCAGCAGTGCCATGATGATAAAGCCTATATTTTCCTTAAGGTAATAAATCGCATAAGGATCTGTAAGCCCCTCTGTTTTATATCCGAACATTTTCCCTATATGAGACAGGCCGGCGGAAAGATCTGTAAAATAGAAAAGCATCCAGCCCACTATCACAAACACCAGTGTCACTAATACCCTGAAAAACGCGGGGATTTTTTCCGTAAGCTTCAATATCCACTTTTTTTCAACCAGTAGAATGATACCGTAATATAGCCCCCAAAGCATAAAATTCCAGGAAGCTCCGTGCCAGATACCTGTAAGTGCCCATACTACCAATATGTTTCTTACCCACAGAATTTCCTTGCAACGATTACCTCCCATGGGGATATACACATATTCTCTGAAAAATGCCCCCAGGGAAATATGCCACCTTCTCCAAAAGTCTGTAGCCGATGTCGCCACATAGGGATGATTGAAATTTTCTTTAAAATGAAATCCGAATATTTCTCCCAGACCTATAGCCATATCTGAATATCCGCTGAAATCAAAATATAACTGAAGGGAAAAACAAACAGCTAAGCCCCATACACCCAGCAAAGAGCTGCTTTTACCATCCAGGGCAGCTACCACTTCACCGCAGGTGTTGGCTAAAAGACATTTTTTCGAAAGTCCTATAACAAAGCGGATAAAGCCATGATATATACCTTCCGCTGTTATGGTACGGCTCTCCAATTCCTTTTCAATATCCTTGTAATTAATTATAGGGCCGGCAATCAGCTGTGGGAAAAAGCTGACATAAAGCAATAATCTGAAGAAACTTTTCTGAGCTTTAACCTTTCCCACATATACATCAACAACATAAGTAAGTACCTGGAAGGTATAGAAGGAAATACCAATCGGAAGGGCAATATCCTTAACTCTCACATCGTCACTTAATACGACAAGGACAGAATTAATGAGGAAACTTGCATATTTAAAGTAAAAAAGGAAGCCCAGACTGAAGCCCACTCCAATAGCAACAAAAAGACGTTTCAGCCCTTTCCTTTCATTTTTTTCTATCAAAAGTCCGCATGCGTAGTTCACCAGTACCATGGCTATCATTACAAATACCCATTTAGGTTCGCCCCAAGCATAAAATAGAAGGGAGGCTACAATAAGCACTCCGTTCTTCAAATGAAAATTTGGTAATAGCAAATAAAGTAGTACTACTACCGGTAAAAAATACAGCAAAAATGTTAATGACGAAAAAACCATATAATCTCCCAGCTCCCAATAATGTATGGCTGCCATATATCTTTTTATATGCCCGGCCACTCATACTTTTATACAAATTATACACTATTATTCAAAAAAGCAAACCCAAAATCAAAAAATAGTACTGATTAGCAGACTATATTTATAAAAAAAAGACACCTGCATGGTCTTGAACCATATAGGTGTCTCAGTCATTCGTTGATTTATAATTTTTTTGCGTTTTTTAAAGTAGCAAGTCGCATGGCCTTTTATTCTTTATATCTTTTATATGTTATTTCGTAGCCATATCTGCTATCCTCTTTTTCAACTCCATTTTCAATCCAGGTTTCAAACTCTTTATATATTAGCGTGTCTCCATCAATCATGTATACATTTTCTTGATGCATTATTTCATCACCAATTGTTTCTTCATAGATTTTACCAAATTTAGTAGCAGGGACATCTGTTGTTAATGGGAATACAAAGCCCTTTCCATTGAACCTTTCTGATTCGAACTCACCATCATACTTTGTACTATATCCACTGTTATCAAATTCTATTGATACCCTATTATCTTCTGAATACCATTTTCCGGCCAACAAATCGTATATCGGATCTGCTACTCTGTTTTCCGGCTCATAACATCTTACAAACTTTGCGTCGCGGCTACTATCTTTATTATATTTAACATACAAATAATCGCCATCAATTTCAAAAGTATAATTTCCCGAATATCCTCCGCTGAACTTCGTTGCAGGAATTTTATCATCAATTGGTTGTAAATAACCATCATTTATATTCATGCTAAATAAGCCGTCATATTCAAAATACCTACCGGTTCCATCTATTGTGTATGAATACGAATCGTTATTCCACATTCCGGCAATCAGCGAATATACAGGATTTATCCATTCCACATATTCTTCATATTCCGGCTTTTCCGAACCCGATCTATAATAGCAGCCAAAATAATGTGAAGGTGCATCACCACCAATGTATGTAACATGCAATAATCCGTTTTTTGTAACGTATATATCCATGCCGTTGTCTTGATATCTTGACGCATCCCCTTGTAAAGGTTTAACTTGTGCCCAAGCCATTTCCTCTGCATTGCTTTCATTAAAATCAGGGACCTCATCCGATTCAAAGCCCATTATAAAATGCCCGCTTTCCAGAACAATTAAAGCAATCTCGCCTGTATAATAGTCACAAAACACGCCTGTTATACGCTCCATAGAGTTCTCATTTGTTGAGGTATCCACCGGTGCTGC
>JAZUFN010000184.1:0-21015 GCA_045640725.1 Lachnospiraceae bacterium | reverse complement strand
CAAAAAGATACGTCCCCCTGACACTTTTTATCTTGCTACATATCAGATTTTCTTAAGTCTGGCGAAAGCAGACAGCATCTTCTTGGTGCCGAATTCAGGAAATTCTACTGTAACTTCATAGTCTCTTCCGCCCTTTACTATGGAGACTACTTTTCCATCGCCGAATTTATCGTGGTGTACCATATCACCTTCAGCATACTCCAGAGTCCCGCTGCCGGCACCGATATCCTTAGCCTTGGTAAACTGCATTGCAAAAGGCTGAACTGCCAGGTCACTGCCATCATGTCTTTTATATCCGTCATCACCATTTGCCTTTGTGTATGCCGGTGCTATACGGCTATCCTTAATCTCATCACTCATTGTACTTTTCCTCCTATAATCTTTACCCGCCGGAGCTCCCATCTCCAGCATATATCTTGGTATTTCTTTTATAAATCTTGACGGAGGATTGAACATAATATTTCCTCTCATCATTCTCTGTTTTGCCGAAGACAGATACAGCTCTTTCATGGCTCTGGTAAAGCCTACATAACAGAGTCTTCGCTCTTCTTCTATTTCTTCCTCAGGGTCTTCGGAGGACATGGACATATAGCTGGGGAAAATCCCCTCTTCCATACCTACCAGGAAAACAAAAGGAAATTCCAGACCTTTGGCTGAATGAAGAGTCATAAGGCTGATATAATTACCATCCTTCATATCCTCATCTTCTGTGGCCTCTTCTGAATTCAGGCCACAATACTCCAAAAATCCGGTAAGATCCGGCTCATCATTTTCCTCTTCATACCGGACAGCATGAGAAATCAATGCTTCAATATTCAGCTTCCTGTCTTCAAAGCTATCAGGATCATCGTCCTTCAGATAGTCAAGGTAATTGGTGCCCTCCAGCACAACCTCGATCAATTTTTTCAGATTCACATTATTGTGATCAACTTCATACTGAAAGCTGCCAATAAGGGCCAAAAATCCTTCGACCTTCTGTCGTGCTCTTTCGACTCCGTTTATACAGTCCATATTTTGGAGCGCCTCATAAAAAGACACCTCTTCAAACATGGCATAATCCGTGATTTTATCGATAGTGGTCTGGCCTATTCCACGTTTGGGCACATTTAAAATACGTCTGGTAGCAATATCATCTCTGGCATTATCGATAGTCTTAAGATAAGCCACCACATCCTTTACTTCTTTTCTCTGGAAAAAGGCTACAGCACCAATAGTTTTGGCTTTAAGCCTGTAGGCCGCCAAAGATTTTTCAAAGGCCAGTGACTGGGAATTGGTACGATAGAGCACTGCAAAATCTTTATACCGGTACTCCCCCGTCTTCATCATTTCCGATATCCTGCGGGCTACAGTCTCGCTCTCCATGCGATCGTCCTCATAATTCACATAATGAACCGCAGCTCCTGTGGGATTCTCGGTCCATAGGGACTTGTCCTTTCTCCCTTTATTATGATGAATAACCTCATTGGCCACAGCCAAAATATTTTTGGTAGAACGGTAATTCTGCTCCAGCTTGATGACTCTGGTATCCTCGTATATCTTCTCAAAATTCAGGATGTTCATAATGTTGGCACCTCTGAATTTATAGATAGACTGGTCATCGTCACCTACCACACAGAGATTACGCTCGATTTCTCCATCCTCATTCACATGATAAGCCAAGCGCTTAATCAACTGAAATTGCGCAGTATTGGTATCCTGGTACTCGTCTACCATTATATAGCGAAAACGCTTCCTGTAGTATTCCAGTACATTGGGATTGGTGTCAAAAAGCTCAATGGTTTTAACAATAAGATCATCAAAATCAAAGGCGTTACAGGACTTCAGCTGGTGCTGATATTCCTCATAAATGTCTGCCACCTTTTTCTCCATGTAGTCAGAGGCTTCTGCTCTAAAAGCTTCCGGAGTTATGAGCTCGTCCTTGGCATGACTTATCATACCCATGATGGCCTTTTCCTTAAAATTTTTCGGATCGAGATTTTTATTTTTAAGAATGCTCTTTATCAGAGCCTTCTGATCGTCTGAATCGTATATAGCAAAGCTTCTGTCATATCCAATATACTCACAGAAACGACGCAAAATCTTTACACAGGTAGAATGGAAAGTGGATACCCAAATATATTCGGAAGCCTCTCCAACTGTTTTTTCCACCCTCTCCTTCATTTCCTTGGCAGCTTTATTGGTAAAGGTAATAGCAAGAATCTGATAAGGCTCTACCCCTCGCTCCTTTATAAGATATGCAATCCTGTGGGTAAGTACTCTGGTCTTGCCTGAGCCTGCCCCGGCCAGTATCAGCAAAGGGCCTTTATCATGCTCTACAGCAGCCCTCTGCTCAGGATTTAGTGAATCATAAATTGACATAAAAAAATACTCCTAAAATTTCCGCATATAAAAACACCGAGCTGCCTCAGCAACCCGGTGCATTAAGCTATCGGTCTTAGTCAGCTGTAAACTCTTCGTCTTCTTCAAAATCATCATCAAAATCGTCATCAAAATCGCCAAAGGATTCAAAATCCTTAGGACCTGCAAAACGGTATACAGCGTATGCGATGCCCGCAATAATTGCAACGCCACCTACAATCGCAAGAATAATAAGTGCGGGATTCTTTTTCTTCTTTTCTTCTACTTCTACCTTCTTGCCAAGAATCTCTGCAAGACGTGCATTGCTGGTAATAAGCTCATCAATTTTTTTAAAATTAAAATTCATAATAAGACTCCCTTCTACTATCTCCTCTATCCGCAAAAAAACAGACAACATTTGATATCTTTATATAAAAATCATAGACATTTTATTCTTTACTGTCAATTAAAAAATTAGAAACTTTTGGCCCCGGCAGGCTTATGGTTTTTCGCAGTGCTATGTGCCCTTCCTTTATCAGAACACCTGCCACTTTTGTAAGCATCTGTTTGGTCTCCTTGGGTAAAGATTTGAACTCTTTAATGACCGCAGCAGCGTATTTTAACGGGTCTTTGGATATTTCCAGTGTGGTTTTGGTGTCATTGGCCTGTAAGAGGCTAAATAAAGCATCAATAAACTGCTCTCTTTCCTGTGGCTCCAAGGAACGAATCCAGTTTTTAACTGAAATATCCAGTATCTCACTTTCCTTTGACACTCTATCACAAAGCACTGCATGAGTACCTATTATCTGCCAAGAGCCCACATTGTGCTGATTAATCAGCTTTTCATCGCTTTTAACCACCAAAGCCTGTTTACCACTCTCCAAAAGTATGCCTACCATGGAAAATTCCGGTACAAAGGACCTTACCTTATCCATAGTCTCCTGATAGGCTCCTCCCAGCTTATCAGTATTTTCAAAGCCCGGCCCGTCCAGATTATAGATTTCTCTAATCCTCTCACGAATCCTTTTGGGCGCCTTGCAGGCAGAATATACAGCCAGATTGCCACCTTTACTGTGTCCTGCCACGTAAATAGAGCCGGGGATACTGCTACTCACTTTCTTCAGATAATCTACTGCCATCTTTTGAGCAGGGATCTCATCCATATAGGCCAGATTGCAATCTTCTTTCCATCCCACAATAGAGGCATCGGTGCCACGAAACGTAACAACACTGATCCTGCTATCAGGTCGGAATGTCATGGCCGCAAACTGAACGCCTTTTGCTTCATCTGTGGTCCTGGTAAATCCCACCACCTTAACATGTTTATAGCGTTCACATTCACCGCACTTTTTTAGCAGTAAAGCTGATGTTCTGGTGAAAAGAGCTGTATCAGCCATGATTTCATCCAGATTATGGTCTTTAAAAAACTCCACCGATACTTCTTCAAGGCTCTTGCCCAAATACATATCATCCGTAACTATTTCATCAAAATCCACGTAGCTGACCCAGGAAAAAATCATGAAATCAACTTCATTTAGCGGAGATGCTTTAAAGGATATATCTCCTCTCCAATCTATATAGTCAAAAATGTTTGCCATACATAAACCTCCCCGTGTTCAATGTCAGCATTTACTCACTTATATGACCAAAAACTATCGCAAGGGTTTCTTCCTGATATACACCCTTTTTAAGAACATGTACAGTGACCGTTCCCTCACTGCCGGCAGGTATTGACGCCATTACTTTTTCAAACTGGGACTGAGTAGTAACACTCTTCCCATTTACCTTTGTGATAATCATTCCTTTTTTTATGCCTGCTTTATCAGCTGCAGAATTCTTCACAACACCGGTCACGTAAATTCCCTGAGGCATACTCATAAGGGAGCTTTGACTCTCCTGTACCACTTGCCCCTGGATACCCAGCCCTGCTCTTTCACTATCATCCAGCTGGACATAATTCATCAGCTCCTCAATAACAGGAATAGCTGAAGAAATAGGAATCGCGTAACAAATGCCCTCTACCTGAGTGTCAGATAATTTGGCATTATTGATACCGATGACCTCTCCTCTGGCATTCAGAAGAGCTCCACCGGAATTGCCGGGATTGATGGCAACATCGGTCTGAATGAGATTATAGGTATACTTATCAATAGTAACCTCTCTGTTCAGCGCACTTATACAACCTACCGTAACAGACTGACCATAACCCAATGCATTTCCTATGGCAATGACCATCTGGCCCGGCATCAGATCATCAGAACTTCCCAAAGTAGCAATCCTTATATTCTCAGCAGTGATCGCTGTAATATTGGCTAATTTGACAGCTATAACAGCCAAATCCTTCTCCGGTTCGGTCCCTTTAACATCGGCTCTGGCCACACTGCCATCTACAAAAGCCACTTTAACATCTACTGCTCCGTCAACCACGTGATTGTTGGTAGCTATAAGTATCTCAGAACCATTCTGAGCCACAATAACACCCGAACCGCTGGCAGTAGCATTTTCAGTATGTGAAAAACCGAAAATATCGGTAGTAGTTGTCTTTACCTCTACTTGAATGGACACCAGTGCCGGCATCACACTGTTCACTGCACCGGAAACATCAGTATTGCTGGTATCTGTAATAACTTTTTGTATATTGACTGTAGGCACCTCTGTAGGAGTAGGCTGCTCCTCCATCCAGAGCTTACGCAAAAAACAATCATCACTATTGTAATATCTATACCCTGCTACTCCCGCAATCAGTAGTACGCCTGTTAAAATACCGGATATTAATATCTTTGCAAAAGATTTCATAAAATAAACACCACTTAATATACTTGGCTTTATCTTATTATCTCTCTAAAATTTGTCATTTTTGTGTTTACTTCTCCAATTTTTTCTGTCTATCCTTGGATAAATCCATCAGTGTGGTAAAAAGCTTTTGTACCGCCTCGGCATTTTGAGGATCAGACACCTGACCTGCCACCTTCTGCAGCTTCACCTGCTCTCTGGCAGAATCAAATATGCGGACATGATTTTTCATTTTGACAAGGCCTATGTTTTCAGCTATATTCTGCCGTTCTTCAAACAGCCTGATAATCTCATCATCCACCCTGTCAATCTGTTGACGAAGACTTTCCAGAGGAATATCTCTCAAAATATAATTTCGCACATCGCCGGCCATATAGAGGGAGCCTATACAAAGGACCACGTCATCTTCACCTGCCATTGAAAGAGCAGTCTTCACGCCGTCCTTTACCTCGCCTCCACAAATAACTTTTGTAGCAGTGTCCTTGGAATAATCGGACATTTTTTCAGTAAGTACTGAAGCGTCCATGGCTCTAAAGTAATCCGGACGCACGCACACCACATAATCTGCAATTTCTAAAAGCGCAGGTGCCATATCTGACAAATCCTTATCTGCCATAACACCAAAAACGCATATTATCCGTGGATGACCGCTATGCACAGGAGTAAGTGCTTTTATTGTATCTACTGTAGCCCGCATACCCTGAGGATTGTGAGAACCATCTGCAAAAACATAAGGCTTTTCCCCAAGCTTTTCCATTCTGGCAATCCAGTGAGTATCCTTGATGCCATTATAGACAGCATCGCTTGGAATGTTCCAGCCTCTTTCCCTTAATGCTTCTACCACTTCCAGCACTACTGCGGCATTTTTTTGCTGATAGTGCCCTGTAAGGGGAAGCTCTATATTTTCATAGGATTTATAGGAGAAAACCTGACCGGAAAGATCCGTACTCTTTACCTGTATTTTTGTAAAATCAGGCATAATAAGCTCGGCCCTCATAGCACGGCATCTGGCCTCTATAGGCTTTAAGGCTTCTTCGCTGTCA
Organism: Lachnospiraceae bacterium; assembly: GCA_045640725.1. GTDB lineage: Bacteria > Bacillota > Clostridia > Lachnospirales > Lachnospiraceae > RGIG3528. The sequence goes on along the minus strand of JAZUFN010000184.1, from coordinate 14,842 downwards.
CCGTAAAACACCACCTTGGCCCCATCTTTAATAACCTCTGCCTTGGTAGCAGCAATGGCTTCGATAGTATTTCCTAAAAATTTGGTGTGATCCAGACCAATATTGGTAAGTACGGTCACCTCTGCACCGGGTATGGTATTGGTAGCATCCAGGGCCCCTCCCATTCCGGCCTCCAGCACTACTATGTCACAGCCCTGTTCGATAAAATACAGATAAGCTACTACTGTAATAATCTCAAATTCCGATGGATGCTCGGGCATGGTATCCGCAAATTCTTTTATACGAAGAGTCAGCCTGCCCAGGTCATCGTCACTTATGGCATTGAAGCCTTTTAGGACTCCGGTGGTATAGGTATCATCCCAAGCCCTGTCACCCACCATTATTCTTTCGTTAAAGCTCATAATATATGGGGAGGTATAGAGTCCTACCTTATAGCCTGCAGCCTTTAATATTTCCGCTGTCATGGCACTGGTACTGCCTTTCCCGTTGGTGCCTACCACATGGATAAATTTTAACTTTTTTTCAGGATGGTCATTGGCTTCCAGAAGGGCAAAGGTCTTTTCCAAGCCCAGGTGCTGTGCCATCCACCCCAAGGAATCCATATATTCTATAGCTTCTTTACCTGTCATTTCATATCCTTTCTGCCAGGACAGCCTCGATTATTTCTTAAGATTTTTTTGTGCTGTTGCCAGCATCAGCTTAATTCTATTTAACTGATTTACTTCTGATGCTCCCGGATCATAGTCAACTGCCACAATATTAGCCTCAGGGTGCTGACGACGGATTTCCTTTATAACACCCTTACCTACTATATGATTGGGCAGACATCCGAAAGGCTGCAGGCAGACAATATTTCTGGCTCCGGAATGAACCAGCTCCAGCATTTCTCCTGTCAGGAACCAGCCCTCACCGGTCTGATTGCCTATAGAAGAAATAGGCTCTGCCAGCTTGGCAATATCTGCGATAGGCATAGGTGCTTCAAATCTCTTGCTCTTGGCAAAAGCCTTGGAAGCATCCCTTCTCATAAATTCATAGAATCTTACCAGGAGATTATTTATAACCTTGCTCTTTTTAGGCTTACCCAATTGCTCATGTTTAAAATTGGAATTGTAGGACGCATAGCAAAGGAAGTCTAAAAGATCCGGTACTACAGCCTCAGCACCTTCTGCTTCCAACAGATCAACGACATAATTGTTGGCTGCAGGAAGGAATTTAACCAGGATTTCACCTACAACGCCTACTCTTGGCTTTTTAATATCCTTAAGAGGAATCTCATCGAAATCCTTTATTATTTTCTTTAAATTATTTTTATATGTGCTCCATTTGGCTCCATGAGCAATGTCATAAAGCACCTTTTCCTTCCATTTTTCATGCAAAGCATTCACATCACCCGGATACATCTCATAAGGTCTGGTACGGTAGACGCACTTCATGAACACATCACCATAAACCAGGGCCTGTATACCGGCCTTAACCAGTCCGTAGGAAAATCTGAAGCCCGGATTCTTTTCGATGCCATTGGTGGAAAGAGAAATAACAGGTACCTGCTCCATGCCGGCCTTTTTAAGGGCTCTTCTGATAAACGCAATGTAGTTGGTAGCACGGCAGCCGCCGCCTGTCTGTGTAATAAGCACAGCTGTCCTGTCTATATCATATTTGCCAGATTTTAGCGCTTCAATCATCTCACCTACAACGATGATGGATGGGTAGCATGCATCGTTATTTACATGCTGAAGTCCTACATCAACCGTGTTTTTGGTAGGCTGCTCCAAGGCAATCATATTGTAACCATAAGCATTAAATGCAGGTACAATCAGATCAAAATGGATAGGGGACATCTGAGGACAAAGGATAGTGTAATTCTTTCTCATATCCTCTGTAAAAATCTTTCTGTGATATGCTGAATCCTTAACCTCCGTCTTGACTCCCTTACGCTTTCTGTCATTAATGGCTGAAAGCAGGGATCTGACACGAATTCTGGCAGCGCCAAGATTATTTACTTCATCAATCTTAAGCACGGTGTAAATCTTGCCTGAGCCTGTAAGGATATCTGATACCTGGTCGGTAGTAACAGCGCCCAGACCACATCCGAAGGAATTCAGCTGAATCAGATCCAGATTTGGATTTTCTCTGACATAGCTGGCTGCAGCGTACAATCTGGAGTGATACATCCACTGATCCACTACTATGGTAGGTCTGTCTACCCGGCGTAAATGAGATACGGAATCCTCGGTAAGCACTGCTACCCCGTAGGAAGTAATGAGCTCAGGAATACCGTGATTAATCTCAGGATCTGCATGGTAAGGACGTCCTGCCAAAACTATGCCGTGAATGTCATTATCCTTAATGTACTTAATAGCGGCTTCTCCGGCCTTCTGCATATCTGTATGAGCTGCCGTGAGCTCCGCCCAGGCCTTCTTGGCTGCTTTCTTGGTTTCCTCCTGACCTATACCCCTCTCTTCCATGACTTTTATCAGGCGCTGAGTAAGTATTTCTTCTGATTCAAAGGACATAAACGGATTGGAGAAATCCACACCTTCTGTGATGATGTCCTCCACATTGTTCTTTATATTTTCACCGTATCCTGCCACAATAGGACAGTTATAGTGATCTCCGGCTTCAGGGAATTCGATACGCTCGTAGTTAACACAAGGCAGGAAAATATATTTTACCCCCTGCTTTATCAGCCACATAACATGACCATGGGCCAGCTTGGCAGGATAACACTCAGACTCAGACGGAATGGATTCGATACCCATTTCATATATTTTTCTGCTGGAAGCAGGTGAAAGTACCACCCTATAACCCAGTTCATTAAAGAAAGTAAACCAGAAAGGATAGTTTTCATACATATTAAGAACCCTTGGAATACCTACTGTTCCTCGTGGGGCAGCATACTCTTCCAACGGCTCGTAATTGAAAAATCTCTTAAGCTTATAGGCCATAAGATTGGGAATATTGCTGTCGGACTTTTCTTTACCCAAGCCCTTCTCACAGCGATTACCCGAAATAAATCTGCGATTACCGGGGAAAATATTGATAGTAAGGAGACAGTGATTGGTACAGCCCTGGCATCTGGTCATCTTGCTCTCAAATGTCAGCTCCTGAATCTCCTTAAATGAAAGCATGGTAGTAGGCTGACCTTCGTAATGCTCTCTGGCAATAAGCGCTGCACCAAAGGCCCCCATAATTCCCGCAATATCAGGACGTATTACTTCTGCATTAACGATTTTCTCCAGAGCACGAAGTACTGCATTATTGTAAAATGTACCGCCCTGAACTACTATTCGGCTGCCCAGATCTTTGGCATCTGTTACTTTTATTACCTTGTAAAGGGCATTCTTAATAACAGAATATGCAAGTCCGGCAGAAATATCTGATACGGAAGCCCCTTCCTTCTGAGCCTGCTTTACTTTGGAATTCATGAACACTGTACATCTGGTCCCCAGGTCAATGGGATTTTCCGAGAAAAGTGCTACATTGGCAAAATCAGCCACTTCAAAATTCAGGCTCTTGGCAAAGGTCTCAATAAAGGAACCACAGCCACTGGAACATGCTTCATTCAGTTGTACGGAGTCTACCGCATGATTCTTTATACGGATACACTTCATATCCTGACCACCGATATCCAGTACACAGTCTACGGAAGGGTCGAAAAAGGAAGCTGCATAATAGTGTGCAACTGTCTCTACCTCTCCCTCATCCAGCATAAAGGCGCTTTTAAGAAGGGCTTCACCATAGCCTGTGGAGCAGGCGCGGACAATGCGACAATCCTCCGGCATCTGCTCGGCTATCTCCTTAACGGCCTTAATGGCGGTTTTAATAGGAGAGCCATTATTATTTTGATAAAAAGAGTACAAAAGAGAGCCATCTTCGCCGACCAAGGCTACTTTTGTGGTGGTGGAGCCTGCATCAATACCCAGGTAACAGTTGCCCTTGTATTCCGACAGCCTGGACTTTCTGACAGTGGCTCTGGCATGACGCTCCTTAAAAGTCTCAAAATCAGCCTCATCCTTGAAAAGAGGCTCCATTCTCTGTACTTCAAACTCCATCTTAATGCCGTTTTTCAGGCGATCGATCATGTCGGTAAGTACCACTATTTCTTCAGTTTTATTATTATTTTTCGCATTCATGGCAGATCCCATAGCTGCGAAAAGATGGGAATTGTTAGGGTCGATGGTAGCTTCCGGAGTCAGATTCAGTGTACGCACGAAAGCAGCCTTTAACTCTGTTAAAAAGTGGAGTGGACCACCTAAAAAGGCCACATTGCCACGGATAGGCTTACCACAGGCAAGGCCTGAAATAGTCTGATTTACAACAGCCTGGAAAATGGAAGCTGCCAGATCTTCCTTGGAGGCACCTTCGTTAATAAGAGGCTGAATATCCGCCTTGGCAAAAACACCACATCTGGCAGCAATAGGATAAAGAGCCTTGTAGTCCTTGGCATATTCATTAAGACCTGCCGCGTCAGTCTTTAAGAGGCTGGCCATCTGGTCAATAAATGATCCCGTACCACCGGCACAAATACCATTCATTCTCTGCTCGATACCGCCGGTAAAGTAGATAATCTTAGCATCTTCGCCCCCCAGCTCAATAGCCACATCTGTCTTGGGTGCAAACTCCTGCAGAGCATCAGCTACCGCTACTACCTCCTGAACAAAAGACACGTTAAGATGGGTAGCCAAAGCCAGTCCGCCTGAGCCGGTAATAGCCGGCATAACACGACATTCCCCCACTGTTGGCAAGGATTCACTTAAAATACCGGCCAATGTCCCCTGAATATCCGCATAATGTCTCTTGTAATCTGAGTAAAGCAATTCGCCCTGCTCATTTGTGATGGCCACCTTTACAGTAGTGGAGCCAATATCAATTCCTAAGTAATATAATGGTAATGCTTGTGTCATAATTAATCCCTTTTTGATTTTTAGGTCCCAGAAACCCAATTTACATTCAGAGTTTATTATACAACATTTTTTCATAAATTCAAGAGCACCCACCGGGCCTGTGGGTGCTCTATAAGCTTTACAGGGTCCAGTCGATAGGCGTCTGCCCTGTCTGTATCAAGAATTCATTTGTTTTAGAAAAATGCCTGCAGCCGAAAAATCCTCTATAGGAAGATAAAGGGCTGGGGTGTGGTGCTTTTAGGATAAGATGTTTGGGATTGGTAATAAGACCTGCCTTTTTCTGGGCCGGTGAGCCCCATAGCAGAAATACTACAGGATTCTCTTTTTCATTTAAGGCTATTAATGCAGCATCCGTAAACTGCTCCCAGCCATGTCCTGCATGAGAATTGGCCTGATGTGCCCTGACAGTCAGCACAGTATTAAGCATAAGCACTCCCTGCCTGGCCCAAGGAGTGAGGTCACCGTGATTTGGAATAGTAAAGCCTATATCATCATGTAGCTCTTTATATATATTTTTAAGAGAAGGTGGTACATCTGTCGGAGGCTTTACGGAAAAGCAAAGTCCGTGAGCCTGCCCGGGCTCATGATAAGGGTCCTGTCCCACCATTACCACCTTTACATCCTTGAAAGATGCATAGTGAAAGGCATTGAAAATATCTCCCGAAGGTGGATATACCACCTGAGTCTCGTATTCATTTTTTACAAAGCTGTACAGTTCCTTATAATATGCCTTTTTATACTCGGGCTGCAGATATTTATCCCAATCATTGTTAATGGCTCCCATTTGTCCCCCCCGATATTATAACCTGACGGAAATACCTTCATTTCTCAGATATTTCTTAAGGTCCTTAATCTCCATTTCTTTATAGTGGAAAAGTGAAGCTGCCAGAGCAGCATCTGCTTTTCCTTCTGTCAATACATCTCTGAAATGCTCCATGGTACCTGCACCGCCTGAAGCAATGACGGGGATGGAAACCACTTCAGAAATACGTCTTGTGAGCTCCAAATCAAACCCGTTTTTTGTGCCGTCGCAGTCCATGGATGTGACTAAAAGCTCTCCTGCTCCCAGCTCATAGGCCTTTTTGGCCCATTCAATGGCATCTATCCCCATGTCTACCCGTCCACCGTTTTTGTATATATTCCAGCCACCTTTATCATTTCTTTTGGCATCTATCGCCACTACCACGCACTGACTGCCGAAAATCTCAGCAGCTTCGGATATAAGAGAGGGATTCATAATAGCAGCCGAATTAACAGCCACTTTATCGGCACCTTCACGCAAAATAGCCCTAAAATCATCAATGGTGCGAATGCCGCCTCCCACCGTAAAGGGGATGAAGATAGCTTCGCTTATCTTTCTTACCAGATCGGCTTTTATCTCTCTGGCATCAGAAGATGCGGTAATATCCAGGAAAACCAGCTCATCTGCACCGGCCTTATCATAAGCTGCCGCTGTCTCAACAGGATCTCCTGCATCTCTAATATTTACAAAATTTATGCCTTTTACCACTCTGCCGTCTTTTATATCAAGACAGGGAATTATTCTGGTTGTATACATATTATATCCTCGCAAAATTCTTCAGTATTTCAAGTCCCACTTCTCCGCTTTTTTCAGGATGAAACTGTGTAGCAAACAGATTCTTTTTTTCGACTGCTGCGTCAAAATCCTTTATGTAATGACATTTTGCCGAAACAACATCCTCTTCTGCAGTAAGAAAATAGCTATGTACAAAATATACGTATTCTTCCCTATTCAGCCCCTTGAACAGCCTGGACTTGTCATTGATGGATATGGAATTCCAGCCTATATGTGGCACCTTCATTCCCTGATCGGTAGGGAATTTCGTAACCTTTCCACGAAGCAGCCCCATGCAGTCTACGCCCCCTGCTTCTTCAGAATAATCGAAAAGCATTTGAAGGCCCAGACAAATACCCAAAAGAGGTATTTCCTTTTCTACTGCTTCTGCCACAACCCTGTCCATACCTGATGCAGTAAGCTTTTTCATAGCCTCAGAAGCCGCTCCCACTCCAGGCAGCACTATGTGATCAGCTGTCAGAATCTTCTGAGGATCTGAAGAAAGAATCACATCCTCACCTATAAATTTAAATGCCTTTTCTACGCTACGGATATTGCCGGCTCCATAATCAATAATTGAAATCATCCTGTCTCCTTTTTATGTCTTAAAAATAAAAGGACCAAAGCCGAAGCTTCGGTCCTGTAAATTACTTTTGATTGGTCAGTCCCTGTACTTTGTCATAGATGTATGTTGTCAAGTAAACCTTGGCAGCACGATCTCCCAGCTTCTTTTCCATATCATCGTAATCGTGTATTACTTTTACAGCCTCATCTTCGCCTATTTTATACTCACTCTCCAGAAGTCCAATAAGTATAGAACGAAGATACAACAAATGGTCCTCAATTTCAAGTTCATATGCATGATCAATGTAAAAATTATAATTCATTACACCATCCAAAAGATCTCTAAGAGCTCTCACCTTATCGTTCATAGCATAATGATTGTTGAAAGATGTAATGTCCTCATTTATAAAGTTTACAGTATATACTTTATCCTGCAGTATTTTGTCCTTGTCCTTTATCTTAAGTCCCAACAGCTGATTGTAAGCCTCGGTGTAAAGGTCAGGATTTTTATTTTCCAAAGCGGAATTAAAGTTTTTCTCAGCCTCTTTTATGGAAGCATTGTATGTGGCTGTATTTATGCTGCTTATGATAAGGGCTGCAATAGCTGCAAACATGGCAAAAATAACGATTATGCCTGCCAGATTCAGCTTCTGGGTATTACCCACATCCTCCAGCAGCATCTTTTCCATCTGCTCACGCTTCTTAGCCTTAGCCTCAGCCTTTTCTTCAGCACTCTGCTTGGCCTTGGCAGCTTTAGCTTCGGCTGCAGCCTTCTTCTTTTCATCAGCTGCTTTCTTCTTTTCTTCCTTGGCAGCTTTTTTCTTCTCCGCTGCTTCGGCCTTTTGGGCTGCCAGCTCTTCCTCTGTGGGCTCAGGCTTTATTTTATCCTCAGGAATAGGCACATTACCGAAAATTTTAAGTAAGAAAGGTATTTTTTCCTTCTTTGCAGCCTTTTTTTCTTTATTTTCTTCAGTACTGTCATCCAATTCTGAAAAAAGACCGTCCAGACTGGATATATCATCGGAAGATAAGCCTTCCAAGCCCTCTATATCATTCAGGGACTGCGGACCGGCAGGCTCTGAACCACCTGAAAAAATGTCAGCCAGCTCTTCTACCGAATCAGTTCCGGTGAGTATTTCCACATTGGAGCTGTCTTCTTCCGCAATAGGCTCTTCCGGAGGTATTTCCTCCACAGAATTATCAATTACCCACTCATCAGCCGGCTCCTCTGCAGCCTCTTCCGGCTGAGCTGCTTCCTGCTGTTGGCTGTCTGTATCCTCATCCGTGTCTTCATCAAACAGAGCGTCCAGCTCTTTGGTATCCACCAGAGATACTTCATCACCATCTGACACAACAGTTACATTGGAAAAATCACCATCTTCGGAATCTTCTCCACCTGTCATATTGCCAAAAACTTCAGATAAAGCATCACTTTCTGCTGTTTCAGGCTGGTAGTCACTACCGTCTGATACCTGCTCTGCCTGATCCTGAATTTCCTGATTTATAGATGTTGCAGGCTCTTCATATGTTGATTCTTCATATACCGGCTCTTCGTACACCGGCCCTTCATATGCCGGCTCTTCGTATACCTGCCGGTCTTCTATTGTTTCTTCATCACTAAAATCTGTTTCAGACACGCCAAAAGGCTTTCCGAAATCTTCGTCTTCAGAAAGCTCACTTGCGATCATCTCATCAATGAGGCTGTCGTCTATGTCATCCTCAAAAATGTCATAATTTTCTATTGTGTCATCTGCATCCTGACCAAAGTCGTCATTATCCCGATCATCATCGAAATAATCATGCTCACCTGCGAAATCATCACTGAAATCCGGATCAATGTCTTCCTGCTGAGGAACCACATGGAATCTTAGCTTCTTGTCGTCCTCTACATAGTCATTGAGAAATCCAGGAATGTCCTGACGATCATAGCTGTCTCTTATTTCGCCGTTACGACGTCTTCTATAAGCAGACAGCCTGTCGTCTTCTTTATCGCCGGTATCGGATGTTAGCCCCTTCAGCAGATTGTCAAGATATGATTCATCTGTCGGCATCCGTTTTATCTCCGAATATTTTTTCTAACCCCTATATTTAAATAGCTGTACTATTTAAGAATAAGCTTATCAATCTCACCTACCAGCTTGTTAATCTCAGGCTTGGTGATCTGAGCATCTGCACCAAGAGTATTACCCTTTGCAATCATGTCTGTAGAAATCATTGATGAGAAAATGATAACAGGAATCATCTTTGTCTTATCATTGGTCTTAATAAGCTTTGTAAGGCGGTGACCATCCATACGAGGCATCTCAATATCTGTAATAATGAGCTTAACCTGCTCTGATACGTTACCCTTTTCAGCCATCTCTTCCAGCTTGTCCCAAGCTTCCTGACCATCCATATTAACAATAAGATTTGTATAACCTGCCTTCTTTAAGCAGTCCTGAAGAAGCTGTGAAAGAAGAGCTGAATCTTCTGCGATAAGAATAGGCTTATCACTTCTTGCACGCATGCCAAGAGCGTCTACATCAGTTACCTGCAGTGTGGTCTCAGGAGAAATTTCAGCAATGATTTTCTCAAAGTCAAGAAGAACAATAAGTCTGTCCTCAAGCTTAACTATACCTGTTGCAACGCCCTTACCCTGACCATTTAATGTTGAATCAGGCTTAAGTACCTGCTCCCAGGACACTCTGTTAATACCTACAACGGAATGAACATGGAAAGCAGCATTTGTGTTGTTAAAGTATGTAACAATGTAAAGATCTGTCTTCTGATTGTCAGAATCAGGAAGGTTCAGTACCTTTGCAAGATTAATACTTGTAATTACCTCATCTCTGGGCATGAAGATACCTTCAATGGCAGGATCTGCATTTGGTACAGGAACTGCAGGTGTGTACTGAAGGATTTCACGAATCTTTGCTACATTGATACCATAGCGATTCTCGCCTACAGTAAACTCAAGAATTTCAAGTTCATTAGTGCCGCTTTCAAGTAAGATATTGGTGTCCATTAATACTTCCTCCGTTTATCGCTTTTGATTTTCACTACTCATTTAATTTTTATTACCACTGATTCTTTATCTTTGTTAACCAGTGTTAACGCAGCTCTTGTTATTTCCGTGTCTTTATCCACTGCATAAATTAAGACCGCTTCATAACTCTTCCCTGCTTCCAGCACTTCCGGCTTCTCTCCCACCCCGACATATCTTAGGTCATTAAGGCTAAGAGTATCGCACGGATACAGGTTGGTTTTAGCATTTATATTCAGGATACCTGTAGGCTCCTGGGCAAAACAGTTCAGATATTTTGAACTGTCAGAGTTATTGGTAATAATAAATTTGATGATAAGATAGTGCTTTCCATCTTCTCTGGCAGGAAGATTAATCGTACCATCTCCCACACTGTATTTGGCTTCCTCCACCGGATTGGTATATTCGCCCAGCTTAATGACAAAGCCATCCGCTCCGATTAAATCGGCCACCTGTCTAAAGGTCTCCACCGTATTATCCGGTACTTCTGTAGGCACCGGAGTCTGTGTAGGTATCGGAGTGTCACTAGGGTCTGCGGGATTGGCAGGGCCTGTGGGGTCACCGGGCTTTACTGTAGGTGACGGCGTAGGCTCCGGTGTATCAGTAGGTGTAATGATCTCAGGCGGAAGCTGCCTGGTCGGTGTAGGTGTCAGCTGCTTCTCAGTCAATAAGAAATCACTGTAATTCTTATTGTGTTTGAGCAACACATCCGCAGCATACTGTGCCACAACTCCCAATTCCTTGTCATTTAGCGGAGCCTGCTCAATAAAGCAACCGCCAAACGTCACACACGCAACACATATTAAAATTAATAAAATTTCTTTGCGCACGTTTTTTCTCCAATTTTATTAAAATACTTAAGGCTAAGCTCCAAAGACGAGCTTACAATAGTCCTTATATGTATTTATCGGCTTTTGTAACTCACACTTTAGAATCAAGTTCAAACCAAAATTCAACACCGTTGGCATGATTTATCACACCGTAGGGCTTATTGTGAGCTTCCATAATGGCCTTTACTATGGAAAGGCCTATACCCGATCCACCGTATTCACGTGTACGGGCTTTATCTACCTTGTAGAACTTAATCCAGATTTTTTCAATATCTTCTTCCGGAATAGGGCTACCGGTATTGAAAACACTAACTCTCACCGAATCATTGTTTTTTACCGCTTTTATACTGATAATTTTCTCATAATCGCAATGATTAATGGCATTGGTAAGATAGTTGGTAAAAACTTCCTCTATCATATACTCGTCTGCCCAAACATCCACCTGTAACGGCATATCGGTATTTACCGTTATGGTATTTTTTTCCAGAAGCACATTCACTTTTGATATGGATGCCCTGATGACTTGAGACAGGTCAAATCGCTCCATTTCAATAGTCTGGCCTCCCTGCTCTATATGATTCAGGGTAAGCAGCTTTTTTACCATATTATTCATTTTAGATGCTTCATCTATAATGACATCACAGTAGTACTCTCTGCTTTCCACATCATCGTTTATGCATTCCTTGAGACCTTCTGCATAACCGGAAATAAGGGCGATAGGAGTCTTCAACTCGTGAGTAACATTGGACAAAAATTCTTTTCGCATTTCATCTATCTGGATTTTTTCCAGAATATCGGTCTGCAGCTGGTTATTGGCGCTCTTTAGATCCGAAATGGTCTCTTCCAGCTTTTCGGAAAGGTGATTAATACTCTGCCCCAGCTCTCCGATCTCATCGGTAGCCTCTCCCTCGTATCTGGCGTTAAAATCCAAATCCGCCATGCTCTTAGCTATGGCCGACAGCTGTACCAATGGCCTGATGACACTGCTGGTGCACATAAGCATTACCACTGCGGTAATAAATAATACTAAAAGTCCCGCATACAGCAGGAAGGTGTTGGCTATCCTGGCACTTTCCCTGATATTTTCAACATTTGCTCTTAGAAGGATAACTGTTGGCTTGTTATTGTTTTCTTCGGTTATATCGTCTTTCATAAGCTCGATATAATTGCTTTCCGTTCTATGCTCATAAGTCATAATAACGGAGTACTCCGACGTCTCCAACACTTTTTCCTTGGTACGGAAATCCTGAGAGCCCGGAAAAATTTTTTCTCTGATACGTTCCTTTATCAGCACTTCCCGGCTAAAATCATTGGCTGTGGAATAATTATATACGCCCTTCCAAAAAATATATATATTGATACCGGTCTTATTGGATAAAGCTTCTAAGGCGCTGGCATCATCCGTATTTAAGAAGGATTCGGACTTGGAGTCTGCTCCCACATCTGTATAATTGGATAAAATCGAATCCACCTGCCTGAATGTAGTCTGCAGGGAACGCACCTTCATGGAGATGTAATAATCTTCCAGGAAAAAGTAGTTTAATATCCAGGTAAGAAAAATAGCTGCCGAAAGCCCAAGAAGAATAAATATAGTAATCTTATATTTCCAGGATATTTTCATATTGTATTCTTTCCACTACACTTCGAACTTGTAGCCCATGCCCCAGATAGTCTTAATATAGTCACCCTTTTCTCCCATCTTGCTACGGAGTTTTTTCACATGAGTGTCAATAGTACGGGCATCACCGAAATAATCGTAGTCCCAGACATTATTTAAAATCTTTTCTCTGGAAAGGGCTATACCTTTATTAGTGACAAAATAATCCAGAAGCTCAAATTCCTTTACGGAAAGGTCTACCACCTGACCATCTATGGTGACCGAATGTGCAGCTCTGTCAAGTACGATGCCGCCCTCTTCGACTACTTCTTCCATGGTCATATTCACGCGACGAAGGATGGCCTCTACTCTGGCTACCAGAATCTTTGGAGAAAAAGGCTTGGAAATGTATTCATCCACTCCCAGCTCAAAGCCAAGAAGCTCGTCTCTCTCTTCGGATTTTGCAGTAAGCATAATGATGGGGACCTGGGAGTACTGCCTGATTTCCCGGACTACTGCCCATCCATCCATCTTAGGCATCATTACATCCAAGATAATCAATGAGATATCTTTGTGTTTATCATCAAAGAAAATGTCAACAGCCTTTTCTCCGTCTTCTGCTTCCAGTACCGTAAATCCCTTTTTAGCCAGGAAATCGTGTACCAGCTTTCTCATTCTGCTTTCATCATCAACAACAAGTACTTTAATCTGTTCCATTGGTAGGTTCACTCTCTTTCTCTATTGTGATACCCTGTTTTTCAAGCTCGTAAAGAATATCATCTATCCGCCTTTCTCTACGAGTCAACTCTGCTTCCCAAAATGAATATTTATCAAGTATTTCTTCCTCGTAAGCTGCCTTTAGAGGAGAGCTTTTGCCTGTCAACACTATGACGAACATGCCTACGATGATTACAATCATCCCAAAGAGTGCCACCTTTAGGCCAAGATTCTGCTTTTCCAGCTTTTTCAGTCTGTCCGGATCTGCCTTTTTCGGCTCTTTTTTCGGAAGTGACTTTTTCTTAGGCCTTTGGATCTCGGGGAGGGGCCTAAGCTTGTCCTCTGTAGCGATCTGAGACTTAAGAATCGCACCTCTCAGCTCCTTCAGGAAATCCAAACCGATGGGCGTATTCACCATCTTTCTGTCAATCATTCTATTGTAAAGAGACAAAATCTGACCTGCGTTTTCGAAATCTGTTTTATTTCGAAGATAAGTAACTGCTTCCGCTTCTTTTTTTGCCTCGGATAACGCCTCCTCAGACTCAAAGGTGTATCCCATGTACTTTTTTTCTATGCTCACAATATTCCCTCTTAATATCAATATTAACCCAGAAATAAGTGTACCATTTAGTCAAGCGAAATACAAGATAACAAGATATAAAGGAATCATAAAGTTATAATAAAAAACAGGTTGTTCAGCCCTATATACTACTCTTGCTTTATGACGCATTTTCGTCTAAAATGTGATTTAATGATGGAAAGAGTTACTATTCGCAGGTAACTTTACGAGGTATACCATGAATTCAAATTCAAAAAAATATCAGTTGCTTACCGGCAATGCTTTAAAAATGCTGGCTGTAATCACCATGTTAATCGATCATATCGGTGCTGTTTTACTGGAAAAGGGGCTTATTCCTCTCATCAACAATTCTATTTTCTCCGGCACCAACACCGATTACAATATGTATGACTATACTACCTTTACTACTCTGGACCTTTGTCTGCGTGCAATGGGCCGCATAGCCTTCCCTATCTTCCTTTTCCTGCTGGTAGAGGGCTTCATGCATACCAGAGACCCATTTAAATACGCCTTTCGTTTATTTATCTTTGCTCTGATTTCAGAGGTGCCTTTTGATATCGCTGTAAACAGGAGGATATTTGAGCTGGGCCACCAGAATGTTTACTTCACTCTTACCTTGGCTGTACTGATGTTTATAGGCCTGGAGCTTAGTGATGAAAAAGTGATTCAGCAGTGGCAGAACACCCTGGTAAAAGCATCCGTCATACTGGCCACTCTGGCTGCTGCCTATATATTAAGATGTGACTATGATGTTCTGGGCATAGCCATGGCCCTCTTCATGTACCTCTTCCGCTATGACAGAAAGCAGCTCATTATGTCTGAAGCAATCGTCATCGTGGCTTACTCCATGCTGGATTGCCTGCAGAACGGCTTCGCCGTAAGCAAATTTCTTGAAATATTTGCTCTTACAGCCTTCCTGCCTATAGCCCTTTACAATGGTGAAAGAGGCTCCTTTAAGCTTAAGTATTTCTTCTATGTATTTTATCCTGCCCACCTTTTAATACTGGCAGGCATCAGAATGCTGATAGTGTAAAAGACAATATAGAAGTGGA
>JAZUFN010000183.1:0-4870 GCA_045640725.1 Lachnospiraceae bacterium | reverse complement strand
TGGTCTCTGTTATTTACAAAGGCCGAAATAAAAGGCTTAAGCTCATTAAAGCAGGCCGCTTTAATCCCTTCTGCTTCCAACAAGGAGTAAAACTTAGGAGGCATAGTCATAACACAACCAAAATCGTCATACATAAATCTGACTTCAACACCCTGCCTGGCTTTTTCCTTAAGTACTTCAAAGACTTCATCCCACATTTCACCCTTATCTACTATGAAATATTCCATAAAGATAAATCGCTTTGCTTTTTTAAGCTCTGTAAGCATATCAGGAAAAATGGCTTCTCCGGAAGGATAATAGTTTACAGACGTATTATTGTAAGCAGGGAAATTTTGTGTTATCTGCAGATAATTGGCAATACCGAAAGCAGAACGATCCAAATCGTGAATGTCTTTTAAAATATGCTTATCCTGAGGAATATAAGGAATCAGCTCCATTGTCGTTTTATTAAGCTTCCTTTTGATACGCTTGGTTGTAGCCGCATTACCAAAAGCAAAATACAAAATTCCTCCTCCGATAGGAAAGGCCAGAATTATGGCTGTCCAAGCCAGTCTGTAGTCGGGATGCCATTCTTTATGATAAGCATACAAAAACATTAAAAGCGAAAAACCCCTAAAAGAAAAGTTAATAACGACAAATTCGTCAGAAGCCCAGATGATCAAAGCGATCATCCAGGCAATCTGAATAAGGGCAGCCAAAGCTACCATCGATATTCTGTTAGTAAGTATCTTCTTAATTTTCTTCATTTTACCCCTAATAAACTCAAATTCAGAAAAGCATTACAAAAAGAGTAATAATAAGTCCTATGGAGAATAAAAGCATAGAAAAGCTTATGCTTCTTTCCATTATTTTGGCAAGCTCCGCACTTTCTGCCCCTGCCAAAGCTACTCTCTTTGTGAAATTCTCATAACCTTTTCCTCTTATTTTTCCTTTGTGATGAAGAGGATTTAAAATATGCATTCTGGTAACATATGCCAAAGTATCCACCAGTTTATCCAGTACTCTGAAAGGAATGGCAAGAATAAAAGGTAATGCATAAAGTATTACCGGTCTGTATACATACTTTTCCAGATCGAACCATTTTGGAAGAGCATCTCTGTAAATACGACCTTCAGAAGTTTTCTTCATCAGCAGAACTCTTACAACCACCAGGTAAAGAACTATGCCTATAGCTATGGAAATAAGTCCACCCTTCATGGTATGGAAAGCAAACCAGTGCATATCTGAAACTTTGCCGAATTCTTCTCCACTGATACCTGTCTCAGTGAAAGCTGCCAGTGCAGGTATTTTAGCAAATATTTTAGGCAGTATACCCATACCAAAAAGAATGATTGCAGGAAGCCATACTGAGAAAATACTAAGAGGCTTAAGACCTTTTTTCTGAGCTGCAGGTCCATTTTCAATAAACAGACATACAAAAAGCTTGGTCATATAACAAAGTGTCATACCACCTGTAATAGTAAATACTATACTCACTACATGTGCCAGACCGGAATGCGCTACTTCTTCTACAGCTTCATGTATTAAGGTCTTGGAGATATATCCGGAAAATCCGGGTACACCGGAAATTGAAAGAGCTCCTATGGCAAAAGGAATAGCTAATAAGGGCTTATTTCTGCCATAACCTTTAATATCATTAAGAGCCAGACTGCCGGTTTTCTTAAGTACACCACCGGCTAAAAGGAATAGTACCAGCTTAATCATAGAGTGATTAATCATATGAAGCAGGGTACCTGAATAGGCAAAAGCCAAAGCCTCTCCTTCTTCTGCCAGCAGCACCATACATGAAATGCCTGTAAGGATAAAGCCAATCTGGGATACAGAAGAACAAGCCAGTGTTTTTTTGAGATTGGTGGAAAAAATAGCCAGGAAAGCCCCGGTAAACATGGTGGCTCCCCCCATAAACATGAGGAAATTGCCCCATATCTTATCATCCATCAGGCCAAGGGTAGTGGAGGTAATAATAATCCCCATAATGCCGGTTTTGGTAAGGATACCTGAAAGGACTGCTGATGCAGGTGCCGGAGCTACCGTATGTGCTCTTGGAAGCCATACATGCAGTAAAAATGCACCTGCCTTGGCACCAAAGCCAACAAACAAAAGGAAAGCTGCAGCATACATTTCTTTTGTCAGCACAAATCCTTCCTCTCCTGTGATAGCTAAAAGCTCCTTAAAGGAAATAGTATCAAAAATATGCTGAACCAGGAAAATACCGTAAAGCATTACCAGACCGCAGATAACCGATATTCTTAAATACAGGCGTCCTGCGTAATCACTGCCCTCGTCCTCCTCATGCAATACCCAGAAGGTAGATGCAAAGGACATAGTCTCAAAGAACATAAATAGGGTGAAAAAATCACCGGAAAACAGAAGCCCTATAACAGCCAGGTAAGTAATTATCCAAAATGTATAAAACCTCTTATTGGCATGTCCACCCGCCAGATATTCTCTGCAAAAGAAGGTGCACATAAGGAATACAAAACTGGTAATAATCGCATATACCAGTCTAAAGCCGTCATAAGTAAAGGACAAACCTATGGAACAGAAAGTATCTATTAAATTCATAAAGCACCTCCTGCCACACGGCCGATAAATTCAACTAATGGTGTTGCGAATATACCAAGTACTACTACTGCGATTGCCAGCACTATAAGCGGAATAGTCATAAAAGCGTTAGGGTCCTTGGCTTCTTTGATGCTATCCCAGTTAAATGAAGGACCGGGGAAATACAGCTTAACGATAATTGATAAAAGATACATGGCTGTAAGTATAGCCGAAATAAGAATAACTGCCATTCCTGCATACGCTACCGGGTGCTGTAATCCTGCAGCTGCAGTAAGCAGCTTCCATTTACTTATAAAACCAATGGTAGGTGGTACACCCATAAGTCCCAGTGCCGCTACCGTGAAGCAGGCAAAGGTAACTTTCATTTTACGGCCGTATCCAAAAAGATCATTAACATAGGCAATCTCATACTTGTTCAGCATAATACCTGCCACGAAGAATAGGGTAATCTTGATGATTCCGTGGAAAACAAAGTGAGCAAGACTGCCGGTAAGCCCCATAGGTGTCATAAGTGCAGCACCGAAGAGCATATATGACAAATTGGAAACAGTAGAATAAGCCAATCTTCTCTTAAAATGCTGTTCTTTTAAAGCCATGCCGGAACCATAGAGGATGGTTACCATGGCTGCTATCATAACAGTATACTGAGCCCAAGTCCCTGCTAAAAGATCTGTACCAAATACATAATATGTTATACGAATAACTGCATAAGCACCGGAGTTTACTACGGCCACGGCATGAAGCAGGGCTGTAACAGGAGTCGGCGCGATGGATGCAGTAGGCAGCCAGGCATGGAAAGGGAAAACAGCTGCTTTAATACCAAAGCCGAAGAAAGCAAATACATATACAAGCTTTAATATATTTTCATCAGCACCTGAAGCAACTATGCCTCCATATGTAAATTCAGCCGCACCTGCATAGTAATCAATTACCATAAGTCCAATAAATGCAAAGGCAGCACCGCCTATGGAATAACGTACATATTTTCTGCCGGCAGCGGTATTATTTTCTTTCATACCATGCATAACAATTGGCAGGGTCACCAATGTCAGGAATTCATAAAAAAGGTACAGTGTTATAAGATTTGCTGAAAATGCAATGCCGGTAGTAACACCGTAAGTTATCATATAAAATGCATAGAAAGGATCTTCCGAGCCTTCTATTTTCATATACTCCAGTGAGTAGCTGATCGCCAGAGGCCAAAGTCCGGCAATCAGGCCTGAGAAAATTCTGCTAAGTCCATCCACATGAAGTGCTATGGCTCTTCCGGGGATAATATTAAATAGCTCAATGCTCTCGTCCGCAGGGCAAATAATCAAAGTCATGAGAATAAGCAGGGAGTTTATGATAGTCGTAGCCAACAGGAAAATCTCTCTCGCTTTTCTGTTTTTAAATCCTACAAGACCTGTAAAAAGCCCTACAAGAATAGGAAAAAATATAGGAATTAAAGTCAATGCCATCATTATGTAATCCTCTAAAACAGTTTCATTACTGTGCTAAGAATGCTCTCGTAAACAGGTGACACAAAAATACCGATAACTACAGCCACCACAGCCAATACGCACTGTACAATAATCATTCCCTTTTTAATAGTGCCGTTTGCTTCCAAATTGCCTTCCTTATTCTCGAATTCCTCACCTGGGAAGAAGCCGGCAATTGTAAGTGAAAGTAAATATCCTGCTGTAAGTAAGGCTGAAAGCAAGAGAACCGCTACTCCTACATACCCCAGCCATTCTACTGAAAGATCCAAAGCTCCTAAACACAAGTACCATTTGCTGACAAATCCGCAAACAGGAGGAATACCTACCAGTCCCAAAGCTGCGAATGTAAAGGAAAGCATGGTAAGAGGAGCCATCTTGCCAATACCAAGAAGCTGAGAAACCTTTGTTTTGTGAGTGGAATAAATAACTGCTCCTGCATTAAGGAATAGATTGGTCTTAAGGACAGCATGGAAAATCACATGTAAAAGCGCACCGACCAAAGCCACCGGACTCAGACATGCAATACCAAATAACACATAAGATACTTGGCTGACAGTAGAATAAGCCAGTCTCTTTTTAAGAACATCTTCCTTGTATGCCAAAAGGGAGCCCATAAATACTGTAATCAATGCAAGTCCCATAAATGCAAACTGTACCCAGGTATTTACTATAACGCTCGGGCCTACTACGTAAAAGATTACCCTTAGTATACCCAAAACGCCGGCCTTGGTAATAATAGCAGACAACACAGCAGATGCAGGTGCAGGTGCTACCGGATGAGCTGACGGCAACCAGGAATGCATTGGGAACATACCTGCCTTGGT
>JAZUFN010000182.1:0-16074 GCA_045640725.1 Lachnospiraceae bacterium | reverse complement strand
GAATGATACCATAACCAAATTCCAGTTCGATTGAATCTACATTTAGAAGAGAAACAACATTTTCAGGCTTTCTGATTTCTTCAGCACTTTGCTCAACTTCTGATACTTCTGTTTCTACCTTTTCCACAGCCAGTCTTCTGTTGGTCACTACACCAACAGCCAAAAATACGGCGCCGTATATAGAGAAAATAAAGGGAAGCGGTGTAAATCCCAGTATAATCATGGCACCGCCCACCGCCATAAGAACCTTAGGTGTGGAAAAAAGCTGGCCGATAAGCAGGTCACCGGTATCACTTTCTTTGGATACCTTTGTAACAATAATACCTGTAGAAAGTGATATCAAAAGAGAAGGAATCTGAGATACCAGACCATCACCAATGGTCAGGATACCGTACTTTTCAAAAGCATCTCCTGCCCCCATACCCTGTCTCAGCATGCCCATGGCAATACCGCCGACCAGATTGATAATGGTAATAAGAATGCCGGCTGTAGCATCACCTTTTACGTACTTGGTAGCACCATCCATGGCGCCAAAGAAGGTAGATTCATCCTGTAAAGCCTGACGCTTAGCTTGAGCCTCTTTATCAGTAATGGCTCCTGCATTCAGCTCAGAGTCGATAGACATCTGTTTACCGGGCATAGCATCCAAAGTGAATCGTGCAGATACTTCTGCTACTCGTTCAGAACCACGGTTAATTACCATGAACTGGACTATGATAAGAATAACGAAAACAATAGCACCGATAATAAGATCATTACCACCTACAAACCTTCCAAATCCCTGTACTACCTGGCCTGCATCTCCACGGCTCAAAATATTTCTGGTGGAGGATACATTTAAGGATATACGGAAAACCGTGGTAAAAAGCAACATAGTAGGAAAGGCCGACATGGAAAGCACATCAGGGCTGAACATGGCAGTAAAAAGAATAATAAGGGCTATGGCAATATTAAATGCCATAAGCACATCCAAAAGAGCCGGAGGCAGCGGAATAATCAGAAAAAGTATAGCTGCTAAAATATAAACAGCAACCATGACATCATTTCTCTTCATATTGTCCCCTCCTCTCTTTTATTTATGCCTTAATCAACCTGTTTTGCCCTTTAAGCCATATACATAGGCCAGCACTTCTGCTGTAGTCTGATACAGCTCCTCGGGTATTTGAGAATCAACATCAACATTGTAGTAAAGCATTCGAGCGAGAGCTTTATTTTCAACAATAGGTACGTTATTTTCTCTGGCAATTTCCTTGATTTTCTGAGCCATATAATCGGCTCCTTTGGCAGTCAGCACCGGCGCTGCTGCTTTATCTTTATCGTATTTGATGGCACAGGCGAAATGTGTAGGATTGGTGATAACCACATCCGCATCAGGTACGGCTTTTCTCATAGCCGCCTGTGAAGACTGTCTCATTCGCTGTTTCATCTTATTTTTGACTTCAGGATTACCTTCCATCTGCTTGAATTCTTCTTTTACTTCCTGTTTGGACATTCTCATGTCCTTTTTAAATTTGAAGAAGTGATAAATATAGTCGATAAGACCTATCCCCAAGTAAAAGGCAGAAATCTTAATGCCCATACTTAAAACAAAATTACCGATATATGTGACTGCAGCCATAAGCCCCAGATCATACATTATCTTTAATTTTTCCACTTCATCAATGATAGTATTGTAAGCAATAATGAAAATCAAAACTATCTTGGCTATATCTTTAAATAGTTCAAATATCTTATCTTTTGAAAAAATCCTTTTAAATCCTTTTAACGGATTGATTTTATCCATTTTAGGCTGCAAAGCCTTTGGTGCCGGCTTCCATCTAACCTGCAAGTAATTAACCAGAAAGGCTATAAAAAAAGCTATTGCTGCCAAGGGCATCAGGGTCAAAAGAATACGAATCAGAGCCTGATTGGTAAAGGCCACGGCCACACCATTTGTCGGCTTTTCCACCCCGTACACATGTATAACATCATAGTATTCCTTAAAGGTTTTTAAAAAATTATTCCCTATATAGCCTGAAAAAACTCTTAATGATACGAAAAGAGCAAAAAGCATTACAGAAGTAGTAAGCTCCTGGCTTTTAGCTACCTGCCCTTCTTTTCTGGCATCATCCAGCTTTTTTTGGGTAGCTTCTTCGGTCTTTTCACCGCCGTCACCACCCTCGGCAAAGAGCTGAAGATTCAGCTTCAAGGGAAGTCTTTCAATATCAATTTGTAAAATATCTTCCCCTAAAAACATCATTTACCCCAGATATTTAGAAAAGTTAAATAGTTCCACAATGTATTCCTTCAGCATGGTAAGTATCCAGCCGCCTGTAAGCATTAATGTAATAAATATGGCAATAAGTTTGGGTACAAAAGTAAGCGTAGACTCCTGAATGGAAGTAAGGGTCTGAATAAGGCTCACTATAAGGCCTACTGCCAAAGATACCAGCAGCATGGGTGCTGACACCTGTAAAGCTATAATTAACGATCTGGAAAACAGATCAAGTATTGTTCCTTCGTCCATTCGGCACCTCCCCTTCTATCTTTGTCAGCCTTTTACCATATAAGCAATGGCCTCTCTCATATTCTCAATCATATTGTTAAAAATCATATCCGTAATGCCCGGTAATAACAGCATCATTATTGCCAGTACAGCCACCCCAACAAATATTTTAAGCTGAAATCCCACAGCGAACATATTCATTCTGGGAGAGGTCTTGGCCAAAATAGCCAGTACGGTATTCACTACCAGAATAGCTGCAAATTCAGGTAAAACTATACGAAAACCAATCACCATATAATTTTGCATATAGGTCAAATATACTCTGAATATATCAGAATGAACAAATACGCCACCTACAGGTACTACTTCTACCGAATCAATAATAGCCTTCAGTATAAACATATGCATATTGCTTACTACTAAAGTAAGTAAGGTAGCATAGTTTAAAAAAGTAGAGGAAATAGTAACGGAAGTATTACTGTTTGGGTCCAACTCCTGAGTATTAGAAAGTCCCACTTCCATATCAATAATCTGACCTGCCAGACTTATGATATAAAATGCCAGATTGGCAAACAGTCCCAAAATCATTCCAAGTATGGCCTCTGATATCATTAGTACTGCATATCCTATAACGCCTGTATACTGTAAATCTCTGATCTCAGTAGTATTATAAATAATAATACCCAGTGCAACAGATAGTAAAATCTTTACTCTCTGAGGTACATTTCTCAGAGAAAAAACAGGGGCTGTATTGATAAAGCCTGCCATTCTGACGATAACCGCCAGCAGAAATTCCATATTTTGTAATGTAAATCCTTCACCCATAAGATTGCCCCGCTAGTAGAAGGTCATTATCAGCTGTTCAATAACCAAAGTCCATCCATCAGCAATAACAAATAGTAAGATCTTAAAAGGTGTGGAAATGGTAGTAGGCGGTAACATCATCATACCCATAGACATAAGGGTGGAGGATACTACCATATCGATAACAATAAAAGGAATATAAATAATAAATCCAATGTAAAATGCTATTCTAAGCTCCGATATAATAAATGCCGGAATAAGCACATATGTAGGAATATCCTTTAAGGTATCTACTCTTTCTATTTTTGCCATATTGCAAAAAAGGGTCAGATCAGACTCGTTTCTTATCTGGGAAAACATGAATTCCCTTACAGGCTCCATGCCCAAATCAAAGGCTTCCTGATAAGTAATCTCATTTCTCTCAAGTGGCTGTATAGCTACTGTATTAACCTGTGAAAAAACAGGCTCCATAACAAAGAAAGTAAGGAAAAGAGCCAGTCCTATAAGAACCTGGTTGGGCGGGGTGGTCTGCATACCCATGGACGCTCGCACAAAATGCAGAACGATAAGTATTCTCATGAAGGATGTGACCATAATGAGAATAGAAGGAGCCAGAGATATTACAGTAAGAATAATAAGAATACGAAGGGTTGAAGACAAGCCGTTATTTCTATCTCCATCCGGTGTGTCAGTACCAAAAGAAAAGTCTATGTCACCGATATTACCGCCGATATGGAAACCTTTGTTTCCTTCATCCTTATCGTCGGTAGTCTCAGTCGCATAGACTTCAGAATTTTTTACACACAAAGTAAAGGTTAATACAAGCACTATACTCATAAACACAAAAAACAAAAGCTTTTTGCATTTATTAATTGAGTTCCTCATTCCCTGTCAACCTTATCTTTGCTTATTTCTATATTTGAATCTTTTTTTTGAACATTAATTGATTTAAATATATCCTGAAAACTCTGTTTGGGAATATCCTTCACCACTTCATCCTCAGGCACCTCACAGATAGTATTTATACTATCTTTTGAGATAGATATACAATAATATTTTTTTCCGATTTTGACAAGCTGAAGATACCTATCCTTGGCCAAAGAATATGTTTCAATGACCTGGAAATTCCCCATGTTCTTCTGCTTAATCTGCTGTCCGCCAACAAATTTGGTAACAGCCCAACATGCCACTATTACTATAACAAAAACTACCAGTAATCCCACAAGTTCCAGATAGTTTTGTAAAGGTGACCCTGTCAGAATCGTAGCATTAATGTTTTTCATATTAACCGATTACTTTACGTACAGCCTCTAATACTCTGTCTGCCTGGAAAGGCTTAACGATGAAGTCCTTAGCGCCGGCCTGAATGGATTCAATAACCATTGCCTGCTGACCCATAGCTGAACACATGATGATATTAGCACCTGAATCCTTGGATCTGATTTCCTTCAGTGCCTGAATGCCATCTTTCTCAGGCATTGTGATATCCATCATAACGAGATCGGGCTTTGTCTCTGCGTACTTATCAACTGCGACTGCACCATTCTCTGCCTCGCCAGCGATGTCGTAACCATTCTTTGTAAGAATGTCCTTAATCATCATTCTCATAAATGCTGCATCGTCACAAATCAAAATACTCTTGGCCATAGTGTGGTTTCTCCTATCTTTGGTAAAGTTATAATAATTCTATTTAATATATCAACTTATAATATACAGCATAGATTATAGCATATTTCTTGTATTGGTCTATACGTAAACAAGTGATTTAATTGATTGTTTATATTTAATAAAAAACTATTGCTTAAGTATATTTATCACTTAATAACATCAGTAATTCTGATACCAAATGATTCACCAATTACTACTACTTCACCCTTGGCTACGTACTTTCCATTGACTAAAACATCAATAGGCTCACCTGCAAGTCGGTTAAGCTCAACTACAGTACCCGGTGCAAAATCAAGTATCTCCTTGATGGTACGACTGGTACGGCCAAGCTCTACAGATACCTCCAAAGGTACATCTAAGAGCAAATCAATATTCTCTGTGGAAAGCAGAGGGCTCTGTACCTGCATAAATGGCTGGAACTGAGCAGGACTCACATTGATATCACCCATAGGCATTTGAGGCATTGCCATCTGTGGCATAGCCATTCCCATAGGTACTGACCCCATAGGCATCTGAGGCATTGCCATCTGAACAGCAGGTGCTGCTTCAGGAGCGGGAGCCGGTGCAGGAGCGGGAGCCGGTGCAGGAGCAGGTGCTGCGGGAGCCGGTGCAGGTGCTGTATCTCCAACAAATTTCTTGTAAAGATTCTGAGCAAACTCTACCGGATATAACTGCATAAGCTCTGAGTCCACCAGATCCCCTACAGTCATCTTAAAGGAAACTTTTACGAAATCATGAGTAAGGAAATCGGCAATCTCGCCGGCATCCTTAACTGCATTCATTTCAATAATTGTAGCACTTGGCGGAGTAATATCAACCTTTGTTTCAATCATTGATGAAATTGATGTGGATGCAGAACCCATCATCTGATTCATAGCCTCAGAAATAGCAGAAAGATGAAGATCTGACAGCTCTCCGGCTGTATTGGAGCCATCTCCACCCATCATAAGGTCTGCAATGATTTTAACATCGTTCTCTTTAAG
Organism: Lachnospiraceae bacterium; assembly: GCA_045640725.1. GTDB lineage: Bacteria > Bacillota > Clostridia > Lachnospirales > Lachnospiraceae > RGIG3528. Next base: position 10,134 of record JAZUFN010000182.1, on the reverse strand, counting down.
AATAAGAATATTATTTCCGTCAAGACCTTCCTTGTAAAGAATCTGAATAAATATACAAGGCTTGTCATATTTTGCTACCAGTTCGTTCCAGTTAAGTACTGTAACGGTAGGTGTGGAAATATCAACTTTTTGATTGACCAACGCTGCCAATGTGGTGGCGGAGGAACCCATGGATATATTGGAAATTTCTCCAATGGCGTCTTTTTCCTCTGCTGAAAGATCACTTGCAGCAGAATCAGAGGTTACTTCCTCATCGTCATCTGCCGAACTAAACAATGCATTAATTTCTTCTTGTGACAATAATCCATCCATATTACTCCCCCTCTCTTATCACTGATGATATTTTAACAGCGTAAGCATCTGAAGATTCACCCGGCATACCGGTAAATTTAAATATATTTCCAACATAGATATCCAGTTCATCCGACACCTTTTTATCCAGGATAATCGTATCTCCTTTGGTGAGATTAATATAATCATTTACGGAGATAACGCTCTTACCTAAAAGTACCTTGAGCGGTATTCTGGCCTTGGCGATAGCTGCCTCCACAAAGGCTTTGTAGCTTTCGTCACCATGCTCTTCCATGGTAGAATACCAGTATTTGGTATTAAGTCTCTCTATAACAGGCTCAACTACAGCATACGGAATACATACGTTCATCATACCTTCTACAGAGCCTATCTTAATACTCATGGTAATAAGAGCCACCATTTCATTTGGTGAAATAACCTGAGCGAACTGTGAATTGGTCTCGATTCTGGAAAATCTGGGCTCCAGCTCTACGACATTAGCCCAAGGCTCAGCCAGCTGATTAGTAATCATGGTAAATATTCTTTCCAGAATAACCAGCTCTATTTCAGTGAAATTTCTGGTCTTATCCATAGGAAGACCGGGCCCGCCCAGCATTCTGTCAACTATGGCAAAACCGATGGTATCTGAAAGTTCAATTATAACATTGCCGTCCAATGGGGCAAAATCCACCATTCCCAGCAAAACGGGATTGGAAAGGGCATTGGTAAACTCGGCATAGACAATGGCCTCGGAGTTCACCACTTCAATCTGCGCATTTACACGGATATATGCCGGAAAATGCGTAGAAAGCAGTCTGCCGAAATGCTCAAAGATAATTTCCAAGGTACGGAGATGCTCTTTTGAGAATTTTGACGGACGAGAGAAATCATAGTTTTTTACTACTACGTCCTTCGTCTCTTTAAACTCATCAGCATCCAACTCACCGGTCGAAAACGCTTTAAGCAGATCATCTATTTCCTTTTGGGATAAGACGTCTCCCATTCCTTTGCCCCTCTAAATACTTATTTTAATAATCTTAATTACTGTGTTAATGTAGTAACTACGATGTCAATAACACAATCCGGAGAATCAACATACGCTTTGATTTCATCAAGCATCTGGGATGCAATAGCATCCTCGGCAGCCTTTATGGTAGAAGCTGTATATACTGCTACCAGCTTGTCCAGCTTGGCAGATAAATACTGCCCCTGGCTGGAAAGAGCCGCTGTAACAGCTCCATAATCAGCTGATTTTTTGTTTAAAATCAAAGTACAATTTACCTGAGCAAATCTGCCCTTTGTCTCTCCCGGTGCTGAAGCAAGATTAACTGTCATTTTTTCACACAGCTTTACTTCTTCTCTGTCTGAAAGCGGTACCTTGCCATAGTCAGCGGCATTGGGATTTTCCAGTTCCAGATCTATACAGGAAAGGATTTTTGTAATAAGCGTTGTGGTTTGCTTTGATTCAGGTACGATAATCAGAATCATAATGGCTGATAAAGCAATATTAGCAATTGTTGCTGCAAGAATCGCTATGGCAAGAATATTTTTCTTCATATGTAACTCCCATTACTCAGCTTTATTATTATAGAGTCTTATCTCTACTCTACGATTAGCCGCTCTACCTTCTGCTGTTGAATTATCTTTTATGGGCTGATGCTCACCTCTGCCTATGCAGTAAATGTTATCCCATCCCATATATTTTGTTTCTGCTAAAAATTCGCCTACGGAAAACGCTCTGGCTGCTGAAAGTATATCATTACTCGGATACTTTGCTTTGGGATTCTGAGGGACGTTATCCGTATGTCCTATTACCTCTATCTTAAAGCCTTTGTATGTCTTTAATATATCTCCCACTTTTGATAAAACGTTTATAGCGCTTTCTTTAAGAACTGCCTTACCGGAATCAAATAATACAGCTCCATTTATGTTGATCTCCACATATTTGTAAGCTTTTGAATCCACCTTGACATCGATAAAATCACCGATGTTATTCTTGTTGGCTTCCCCTATAATCTCATCATATATAAGACCTGAAGCATATTTGTCCTTATCCAGCTGAGACTCACTGCCACCGGGATTGCTACCCTGATTTTCACCCGGATTTCCTGTACTACCCTGGTTCTCACCGGGATTACCGGTACTGCCTTGGTTCTCACCGGGATTGCCGGTCTGATTGCCTCCGCCTCCCTGGCCGTTATTTACATTTTCATTACTGTCACCATCATCCGTCTGACCACTTTGATTAAAATATTCATCCAGATATGACAGCTGGGTAGAACCTGAGGATATAAGTACTCCATCCTCAAATGAAGAACCACCGCCATCAAAGATACTGAAGGTATCAGCTAATGACTTTATAAGTGCTTCCACCTTACTTTCATCTACTGATGACATAGAGAAAAGCAATACGAAGAAACACATGAGAAGGTTCATAAGGTCGGAGAAAGTGGACATCCATGCAGGTGAACCTTTTGGTGCCTCTTCTTCTTTTTTCTTGGCCATTATTCGCCGCCTCCTCCCTCTTCAGTGCTGAGTGCAGCACGACGATCAGGTGAAATGAAGGACTTGAGCTTCTCTTCGATAACTCGTGGATTCTCACCTGCCTGAATAGACAGGAGTCCTTCAACGACTATAGTCTTTGCCATAATTTCTTTGGCATTATTTGCTTTAAGCTTGGTAGCCACCGGAGTACAAATCCAGTTGGCCAGAAGTGAGCCGTAGAAAGTAGTAATAAGAGCGATAGCCATGTTAGGACCTACGGCTGCCAAGTCGGACAGGTTACCAAGCATGTTGATAAGACCAACGAGGGTACCAATCATACCCCATGCAGGACCTGCGGCACCCAGGTTCTCCCAGAAGCCGATGGCTCCTTTATGTCTGTCCTCTATACATACCAGCTCAGTCTCCAGAATACTTCTTACAAATTCAGGATCGGTACCGTCTACGATAAGTAGAATTCCCTTCTTAATAAAGGGATCTTCTATACTGTTATTGGCAGCTTCTTCCAGAGCCAGAAGACCTTCTTTTCTTGCCACATTGGAAAGATCAATAATCTGCTTAATGATGCCTTCTTCTTTTACATTAACAGGCTTCATGATAAGAGTAATGGACCTTAAATTCTTGATGAAATTCGGAATATCATCACATGTAGCCAAAATAGCTGCAAAGGCACCACCGAAAGTAATCATGGCTGATGGTGCATCCAGGAAGGCCATAATAGAAGCAAAACCTGCATCACCCTGTGCAATTGAAAGAACAACCAGTACAATGGCGAGTACAAGACCGCCAAGAGATGCTATATCCATAGCCATCAAACCTTTCTCTAAGTTATTTATTCCTAACAGAAAAAGCTACTTTTTTATGTATCAAATCACGAAAATCCATGCATAGTAATATACATATAATAAGTATAGCCATTTCATATAAAAACCACAATACTTATAGCAAAAAAATTTATAAAAATACTAGATATTGGGGATAGCAGTAACAAAGATTTACTTAATTCCCTCAAAAATTTGTCTTTTATATTCAATCACTTTATTCTTAACCTGAATTCTGCTTTCCTTGACCATTATCTTTTTCCCGGTAGTCAAGGTAATGGAAGTATCCGGTACTTCTTCCACCATTTCTATCAGATCACTATTCAGTGTAAATGTCGTATCATTAAGTCTCGTAAGCTCAATCATGTCCTCTCCCTAATTTATAATATAACTAACTGGGGCATTTGGCCTGCAAATACAGACCAAAGCCCCTTGTTAATTAACTTTAGCATTATCTCTTAAGATTAATAAGCTCTTCAAGTAATGTATCGGATGTGGTGATAATTCTTGAGTTTGCCTGGAAACCACGCTGAGTGGTAATCATATTTGTAAATTCTGTAGAAAGGTCTACGTTACTCATTTCCAGTACACCGGTCTTAAATGCGCCGCCTGCTGTAGCAATGCCCTTACCGATGCCATCAAATTCACCGGAGTTCTGAGTCTCTGCAAAAAGGCTGCCACCCTTTGATTCAAGACCTGCAGCATTTGCAAAGGATGCAATAACAATCTGTCCCAAAAGCTTTGTAGTACCGTTATCGTAAACACCGTAAATCATGCCCAGATTGTCGATAGAGCAGCCTGTCATATTACCTACGGAACGACCTGCGTACAAGCCATCCAGATTACCCTTTGTATAGGCAATGGATGTATTACCGGATGTAGCATACATGGTCATCTTGGAGAAGTCTACATCGATTTTTTCAGCAAAAGGATTCTGAGTAGTATCTGTAGTGGTAATTCTAAAATCTACTGATGAATAGTCTACTGTATCCAGATCTGTAGGTGCCTGATTCTGATCTGTAGTATTTATAAATGAGAATTTACCATTAGCTGCTGAAAATCCTAAAAGCAGATTACTGGAAGATGTTACCTTGCCGGTCTCCTCATCGATGGTAAACTCTGCTGCCTGGTCACCAAAACCAAAACGAATACCATCATTCAAGGAATATCTCTTAGTAACCTCGTCATAGGTAGTAAGAACGCTTTTTCCTGTATTGTCTACAATATCAACCACGTTAACATTATAGAGATTTTTAATAGGCTCATTATTACCGTCCAAAGGCTGAGTGAGACGAAGGTTTACCGTATAGCTTCTTCCCAGATTGTCAAAGAAGGAGAAAGCTGTAAGCTTACCTGTATCTGAGTCAAAGGCTGAATCCGCACTATCGATGTTTCCTGAAAAATATACAGCTTCTGTTGCTTCAGGTGGAGCATATCTGTTCTCAGGGGACATAATCTTAAGTGGCGATACCACATCAGCTACTGTCTGATTTGCATCATTAGGATCCACCTGCCAGCCCATTACGGCATAGCCGGATGCATTACAAAGTGTACCGTTGGCATCTACAGTAAAGGAGCCTGCTCTGGTGAAAAGATTGCCGTTTCCGTTATTAACTACGAAAAAGCCTTTTCCTTCGATCATAATATCAAATGCATTATCAGTTCTCTGGGAACCGCCTGCATTGTCGATTGTTGTAGAAATTGCAGATATATTGGAACCAAGACCAATCTGCATTGGGTTCTGACCCGCTGTACCGGCTTCAGGATTAGGACCGGTAGCAGGGGATGAGGTCTGGTATAAAACATCAGAAAATGTAACAGATGAGGACTTAAAACCAACAGTATTAACATTGGAAATGTTATTACCTATAACGTCCATCCTGGTCTGGTGCACTTTCAGTCCGGAAACACCGGAGTAAAGTGATCTCATCATAAATGGAATACCTCCTGGATTGTAATCTTCCCTTCTGTCGTTCCGGGAAGAATCGCCTCCAGACCGCTTGCGCGGGATAAAGTCAATCGGACTTTATCACTGGTCCGGCGATAGATTTCTTTCATCTAGAACTAATATCGACAGATAAAGCCGATAAGTTTAGCTCTATTTGAATTTTAGGCTATTACAGCACCGTCTATTTTGGAAAAGACCATGTCATCTCCTTCGGTAACAGCTGTAACTACCGTATTATTTTTAATATTTACTATAAATGCTATATTGTCCACCATAATCAGGGAATCATTTATGCCTTTCCCTGCAGCCTTACTGACTCCTTCATTAAGTCTTTCCAACTGCTCCGGGGTCATATCTATATCCCTCTGATCCAGTCGTTCATTAGCATGTTTTGAAAATTTTACAGTCCCGACCTGAGTCTGACCTGTCAGTTCTTTCTGGCGGGCAAGAATCTCTTCAAAAGACTGTCCTACTCCTGTACTGTTCTGCGGTCTGTTCTTCTGAGTATTACGAAGGACTTCCTGCATCTGCTGTATAGAAGCGGTATTATAAACATTCAGATTATTCAAACTGCCACCTCATTATTCAGAAAGCTCATTGTCATTGCTTTCACCGGGCTTTTGTGTATTGGCTACATGCAGCTTAACAGCATCAGTTACAGTAGTATAATTCTTGTCATCAAAAACAACTGTAATACTGTAATTGCCTTCATAAAGATTGGATAATAGCTCCTTATCTACTGATACCTTGCCATCATAAAGATGTACATAGTTATTGCTAAGGACTGTATCTCCTATCATAAGTGCCACATTGCCTGCTTTAGCCTCATCCATACCCATGGATACTTCAAATACCAGATCCTCCGGCTCGTCACCGTTGAAATCAAATTCCACTTCCTTTATTACCTTAGGCTTATTGTTGTTGTAAGAGAAGTCTGCATCCACTACGGAATAGAGATTTTCCATGGAATAAAGATTACCATTAACGGAAAACTTTGATTCACCACCGGAAATATTTACATAGTCAACCACACCGGACTTATATATAGGATTACCGTTAACGTCTGTAGTGGTAAGTACCACCTGTTTTCCCACCAGAGAGAAAAGCTGCGTATTTTCAGTAGCTGATGTAAGAGACTGTAACTCTTCCAGCTGGGAAAAAGTAGCTAACTGTGATATCCACTCAGTATTGGAAGACGGCTCCAATGGGTCCTGATTCTGCATTTCACATACCAATAACTGCAGGAAAGCATCCTTGCCCAGATTGGTAGTACCTGTTGTATCCTTCTGCTTTTTGGAAACAGTGGTAGCGGTATTTTCCAAAACACCGTTTGTCACGTTTTGAACCAATGTATTATCTGCCATATCTGCCTCCTAAGCCTTAAAACTGACTGTACTTGTGCCGTTGTCTATATAAGCGGCCTCTTTTAAATCTTCTGTCTGACCTGTTGTAAAAGATGCATCCTCCATGGAAAAATGCTTCTTAACATGGCTTTCAGCTTCCTGTCCCTGATTTTTCCCGAACTGATGGCCATTCAGATCAAAATTACCTACGGATACCTCTACCGAATCCACCTTGATACCCTGTTCAGCTAAATGCTCCTTAAACTGTACCAGATTACTTTCAATAGCTTCCTTGGCCACCCTGCTTTCTGCCTGGAACCTGGCGGTCAGTATACCGTTGTTGTCTTCCACGCTCACCTGCACTTTGCCCAAAGACTCAGGAGTGAGCTGAATTTCGATGGAGGTATTGGCATTATTCACATGAATTTTTACCTGCTCCATAATCTGATTAACGATTTCCCTAAGGTCCGGAACAAACTGTGTTTCTGCCACCTTGACCTGCTGGAATCTGCTTTCAAAAGATTCTACCAAATGACTGACAAATTTGTTTGATAAATCTTCTGCCTTTATAGGCTGCTGTTTTTCTTTCTTTGAGGACTCTGTATTTTGTTTATCCGTGCCTGCATCCTGTGACTGGTCAGATACTGTTACTTCCGGTAATTTTATATTCTCAATACCATCTACTACGATAGTCTCTTCACCATTAAGGTCTGCTTTACCGGAATTACTGTCGGAGTCATTTGCCACAGCACCTGTAATAGGCATCATTTTTTCAAACAAATCATCTACTTTTTCAATGATACTGTCAAAACACTGATTAAAGTCTGCTTCAAAAGTCTCGTTCATAAGACCGGAACCAACCAAAATATCAGCAATCTGATTCTCCATGGTATTAAGCATATCTACCAGATTATTGTCTTTAAGGAGATTGGCAGCATCACCTTCCGCCATAAGATTCACAAACAGATTGTAACGATTGTCAGCTTGCAGGAGATCTTTAGTATTAAGTCCCAAATCCTGCATTCCTTCCTTAAGCTCATCCATGGATACGCTAAGAACCACCGTAACCGTAACTGTCACCTGAACCAGTAAAGAAGCTGCTTTTTCAATAAAGTCTTCGGCATCAGGCTCTTCTGTATTTGCAATAGCTTTTCCTGGGACTTCAGAGTTCTTCTTTGAAGCAGTCAGATCTGCTTTTTCCGCAAAAATCTTTTTGTCTGCAACATTTTTTTCATTTATCTGCTTTTCACCAAAATTCTGCTTAGCAAAAATCTTCCTATCAAATAAACTGCTTTCCTGTCCCGTCATTCCCGGCTTTATCTGAAAAAGATTGTTCTTGCCAGTCACATTGTTAAAAATAGCCGAAAAAGAATCCTTGCTCATCTGACTTTCCTGCTTCATGGAAAGGCCCTGGAACAACATAAATTCTTTTCCGGCATTCTGCATCTGCGCACTGTTAATAACCATACTTATTCCTCCTTTCTTAAGATTTTTGGAGGAAAAATGACTTATTTTGTAGACAATCCCAGCTCATGCATACGATTGATAATACGGCTGGCAAAAAGGGTACCTTCGTCGCCATCCTTCTGCATAGCTTCTAAAATCTCGGCCACCTTGGCTGTCTTTAAGCATTTAAGCACGTTACATACGAAATCAATATCACTGGTATACTCCATAAGAATCTGAGCATCTGCCTTGCTGGAGGTCTTGGCCAAATATGAGGCTACGCTGGTATAAGCTTCGTCCACCATTTCTTCGCCTTTAAGCTCAGCATATATTTTTTCTGCATTTTCCGGATACATCTTTTCATACCACTTGATGTATTCGTTTCTGCTTAGTGCATGTTCACCCAGTGCTATCTCTCTGTCAAACTGTTCCTTTTGCTTAAGGAAGTCCAAATACTCTGCCTCATAATGAGATAAAGTCTCATTTTCTGTCTGAAGCTCTTGTATGCGCTTGGAGTAAGCGTCATTTTCCTCTTTAAGTTTATCGACATCCTGCTCCAATTTCTTAATGGCTGCGATGGCTTCTTCCAGATTTTTATAGTTATATTTTTGCATATTTTCGTCTTCAGTAGGGTCAGAATCCGGTAAAATCATGTTCAAAACCGGTATATCCTTAAAGACTTTCTGAACTGTCTCATTGCTACCCAGGCCACCAACGTCAAACTTAATTAAGAGGGCAATTATAGCCAGCCAGATGATTACAATAAGAAGAACGATAATTAAGGTGAGCAGCTTACTGCCCAGTCCTTCTCCACCGTTCTTTTTATCTTCTTTATCTTTCTTTGCCATATATAACCTCCTTTATCGAAGAAAATGGAGAATTCTTCCCTCCAATTTACTCCTCTGCCAAGCTGTGACGGTATGCCACCAGTTCATTTATTTCCATTTGTTCATTGTGTGCTTCCATAGCCAGAAATTCTTCAAAAGCCTTTTCTCTAAGCTTTTCATAGGTTTTTCTTTCTTTCATGGCTGCATTCAGTCTGTCCTCAGCTAACGAGAGAGCTTTTTCAGCTCTTCTTACTGCCTTTTTCTGATCCTCAATAGATAAATCCAGACCTTTTATGGCATTTTCTGCTACCTGAAGCTCTACAAATCTTATAGCACCGGACATATTCTGCTTCTTTTCTTCGGTTATTTCATCTTTACGAGTAAAAAGCAGATTCAGCCTGTCCTGTTCATCGTTAAGTCTCATTCTGGCTTCAGCAAAGGCGAGCTTCTCCTGTTCTTCCATCTTCAGTTTTATGTTCAGTATACCCTGAAGCTTGAAATTAAATCTCGCCATCAAATACCTTCTTTAATTCAGAAACTGTCTCCTCAAAAGTAAATTTTGCACTTACTTCCTGCATGAGAAAAGCATTGGCTGCATCTATTTTCTTAATCGCAAAATCAATATTGGGATTGGAACCTGTTTTATAGGCTCCGATATTAATAAGGTCTTCGGACTCATTATAAGTAGCCAGTACATTTTTAAGAGTATTAGCCAGTTTTTTATGCTCGTCATCTGCAATAGATGACATAACTCTGGAAATACTTTGAAGTACATCGATGGCCGGATAATGATTTTTCTGAGCGATTTTTCTGGATAAAACAATATGTCCGTCCAAAATACCACGGGCAGTATCAGCTATAGGCTCATTCATATCATCACCGTCTACAAGAACAGTATAAATACCTGTTATAGAGCCTTTTTTCGTGCGTCCGGACCTCTCTAAGAGCTTGGGCAT